>JBPYDY010000147.1:0-2549 GCA_051986155.1 Methylocella sp. | reverse complement strand
ACCGCGCCCGACCCGAAATGCGCCCTTCGGGTCACTGGCGGAAGCCGCAGCGATAGCGCGGAGCCTGTCTTCGGGCTTGCCGAAGGCAAGGCCGGGCGGCTGCATCCAGGCTGCGCATGGAAAGCACAATGGTCGCTCGCCAGTGCCGCCTATTTGACGTTCCTGCACCACAAGGGGCGAATTGGACTAAGGAACGTCAAACGGAAAAGCGGCACCAAAATCATAGGTTTGCCAGGGCCCATGACTTTGGCCGCGCTTCGAGCGGTGGTGAATTGATCGGACGTCTCATGGCCCTCTTCGTCAGTTTTCTCAGTGCAGGGCCGCCCAGAGATATGCGAGGGTTGCAGCAAGGCCAAGCGCCGTCCGAACCGCATGCAGCCGTCCCCACAACACGAGTAAAGCACGTGATGTCGGTCCTGCCTCAGCCTCCGGAATCGCCTTCAATCTGTTGTTCGTCGGCAAGATGCCGATCAACGTATAAGGCCAATTTGCAAAGATAAGCACTGCGCCCACGATCCAGCGCCAATCCCCGCTGCTCCATGCTGCCAGAAGACCGAGCGCTGCGGATACAGCAGCCAAGGTTGCCTGCATCATATAGCCAGCATCATAGCTGGGCTTCCATTGCTTGATCAGACTGCTGTCGTCGAGCGTCAGGCGTGCGGGGTGCTCAACGAAACTGACGTAGAAAGCAGCTCCCGCAAAGGCCGCGGCAAGAACAAGTGCCAGTTGACCAACAAGCATCGAAGCCACTCCCTCTGACTGCCGCACTGTTCCGATAGCCGCGCGCATCGTCGTGTATTCCTAAGTCTCACCCCGAGCGAGCGGCATTCCTCGAGTGGTTTCAAGGCGGTCGAGCAACGCTCGCTGTGCGTCATTGATCTTGGCGCGGGCGCAGCCGAGTTCAAACCACCCGGCGCGATCGACTTCGGGAAATGTCTGCCGGCGTCCGCTGCGCGGCGGCCATTCGATTTCGAATGTATTGCTCTCAATCTTCTCTACGTCCAAGTCGGTTTCGATGGCAAAGGCCGTGACGATTTTCCCACCGCGCTGCCGGACGTCTCCCAGCGGGAACAGGCCTTTTTCGGCTAGCTCGACCCCGAGTTCTTCGCGAAATTCCCTGCGAGCAACCTCTTCGGCATTTTCACCCGCAACATATTCGCCTTTTGGAATCGACCAGGCTCCGGCGTCCTTGTTGCGCCAGAACGGGCCGCCGGGATGAACAAGAAGCACTTCAATCGCTCCTTGCTTCCTGCGGAACGCAACAATTCCGGCGCTTGTCTTGGGCATGAAACGATACGCCGATGGTCAGCTTCTGAATTGAAAATCGGGGCTTCAGCCCCAATTTTCAACCGAGTGGATGGCCGAGATCTTCGGTCGTTTTCGAAGACGGACGGAAGCGCAACACCGAACCTCAAATTGGCGGGTCGTCAGGTACGCTGCCAAATTTTTTAAGCACGGTCGTTCTACTCACCGGATAGCCAGTGCGGACGAACGCTATCGCGCCTGAATGGCCAAATATTTTCCAATAGCCTTTTGCGCGCTCTATTGCAGACGCTGGAGTGGCACACTTGAGGGGTTCGCCAGCGACCAAGCCGTCATCGGTCAGGTCGAATGGCACGGCGATGAAGTGACTGACCTCGCCCATGGCGTTTCCTCCCTGGGATTTTTCAGTCAAATCACCATCCATCGGCCGCGGATGAGTTGACCCAAATCAAGCATTCAACGATCTTCGTCCATCGGCACGAGCTGGCACCGCGATTGGAGGGGATCGAAGATGGGGAGCTCGCGTTATATTTTTTGAATTGATCGGTTGGCATCATTGTAAGGGTCACCGGTGGCCGCAATCGATGGCCAACTTCAGCATTGCTGTGAGGACCAGGAGCGTCAAAAATGACAGATAGCCTCTACCCGCCGTCGTCGCGAGAGCTTGCCGAGAAGCGCCGGGCCCTTGCTCCCGAAACCGAGAAAGCCTTCCAGGCGTTCAGTCGGCAGGTGTTCGCCGACGGCGCGCTGTCGGCAAAGACCAAGCAGCTGATTGCTGTTGCGGTGGCACACGTGACGCAGTGCCCATATTGCATCAAAGGGCACACCAAGGCTGCGCTGCGCCACGGCGCCACGCGACAGGAGCTCATGGAGGCGATCTGGGTTGCGGCCGAGATGCGAGCGGGAGGTGCTTATGCGCACACCGCTATCTCGCTGACGGCAATGGATGAAGCGGGACATCGGTCCGACGGCTGAAATTGCCGCGAGCTTGCTGCCAAGCTGTCCGGATGCGCCGGTTTGAAAGCCGGCCAGTCACCTCCGGGTCTACCGCCACAGGCCGGCTCTTTTGGAATCACGTTAGAGTTCGTGTTCGGTCCATAAACGGGCATTTGATTGAGGCCTGCATGTATGTATCCTGCATCCGCCACACTTTCGGGTTTTGCGGCGTTCAATGAAGGCCGCACCCAGAGCAAAAGAGGGCAGGTCGCAACTTTACCATCAAGCAATTCAAGGGAAGAAACGATGACTAGAACAGGGATCATAATTGCTGCCGGCATCAGTCTTTT
>JBPYDY010000146.1:0-7388 GCA_051986155.1 Methylocella sp. | reverse complement strand
ATCATGGCGGCTATCGGCGCCATTCCTGCCGACGCGCTTGCAAATTACACGGTTCTCGGCGAGCTCGCGCTCGACGGAACGGTCACTGCCGTCGCTGCGGGCGCATCCCATCGAACCGGGGCCTGATCACCGCGTGCGAGCCCGCCCGACGCTTTTTCTCTCGGCCGTCCGCCCACGGCCGATCGCCCCTTGAGCCAGTCACGCTGAGGTTATCGCCCTTCGTGCAAACTTTGGGGATGTAGGGCAGCTGAGGCCACTCGTGGCACGCTACGCGACCAATGTCAGGCTGCTCCAGCCGGCTGTTGACCAAATTTGTGGCGCATCTTTGCCGAGTTGCCCCCAACGATCCGATGGCCAAAGCCGGCATGCTGCGTCGACCGCCTGCCGGGCGCTTCAAACGAATCACAATCCGCCAAAACCTGGAATCCAAAAACGCAAGAAAGCCCGGCTTTCCCCCTGGCTTTCTTGCAACAACGATTCCTTGCCAAGAGCAGATCAGGCCAATCTATCACCTGGTTGCAGATTTTTCACGGGCGATAAATCAAGCGGCTTGGCGCTCTGCCTGTTCGGGCGTGATGTACCCAACGATCGGCGGTACAGCGGGCCTGCATGCTGGCCTCCTTTACCAGCATCCAGCTTGCCACATCGGGAATCCCCTTCGATTCGGTCCGTGCCGACCAGCTCCAGAAATCTGGATGGCAAAGAAAAGTTGAGCGCCGCTCAATTGGTCGCCTTGCCTGCAGCCATCGCTGCCGGCACCTCGACCAATCGGCCGGTCTTCACGTCGAAGTAATAGCCGTAAATCGGGATATTGCCGGGCACGAGAGGATGCGAGCGGATGCGTTTGACGTCCTCCACCACACTTCCCTGCAGGTCCTTGAACGCCAGCCAATTTATATAATGGCCCTCTCCGCTCCCCGGGCCAGGTCCGTGGTCGTGCCAGCCCTTTTCGTCGATCGTCGCGGCGTGCAGACTCTTTTCGAGAAGTCCGTTCATGATCTCGTTGTCGAAGAGCAGCATGCCGCATTCGGAATGATGCACGACAAACCACTCCCGGGTTCCCAGCAGCTTGTAGGAAATCACCAGCGAACGAATGGCATCGTCGCTGGCGCGCCCGCCCGCGTTGCGGATAACATGCGCGTCGCCCTCGGAAAGGCCGGCATATTTTGCGGGATCGAGCCGCGCATCCATACAGGTCAGGATGGCGAACCGCCGTGCCGGCGGAATTGCCAATTGCGATTTGGCGCCAAAACTTGCCACATAGGCCTCATTGGCCCTCAAGACTTCCTGCAAAGTACCCATTGTTGTGAGCCTCCCTGAATGGGCTAAGCTAGCTTATGCTCGCTCGGCCTTCTGTCGAAGCCTGAACTATAAGAGCGTGCGCAGCAAGTACAAGCGCCAGTTTTGCACCATGACGCCGGAGCTCTAAAGACTCAACACGAAGCCGCATTGAAAGTTAGAATAGGAAGCCGCACCGAGAACTAGCTTAGGCTAGCGCGATTCAGCGAGGTGGCCAAAAGTCTCGACGACCTTTTCATAGACCGGGCGCTTGAACGGAACAATCAACTCGGCAAGGCGGCCAACGCTCTCCCAGCGCCAGGCGTCGAATTCGGGCTTGTGGCCGCCAGCAGGTTCCTTGAGGTCGATTTCGCTTTCGTGGCCGTCGAACCGCAGCGCGAACCATTTTTGCCGCTGCCCGCGAAACCGCCCTTTCCAGGATTTCCTCAAAGCGTCGCCCGGCAGGTCGTAACAGTACCATTCGGGCGACTCAGCCAGAAATGTCGTGGTGCATACGTTGGTTTCCTCACGCAGTTCTCGCAACGCAGCGCGATATGGGTCTTCTCCCGCGTCAATCCCTCCCTGCGGCATTTGCCATTCGTAGCCTTGCCGCAGGTGCTCGGGTATGTTCTCCTTCCGGCGGCGGCCAACGAAGACGAGCCCAGAATGATTAAAAAGCATGATTCCGACGCAAGGGCGGTAACTGGGGCAATCCATTACGTCAGTTACCTCGTGGGCGATGAATTGGCGACGCTGCCTTGCTGATTTGGCACGGCAGCGCTCAGCGGTATCAGCGATATCCCACGTGACCCAAGCGCACGGGCAAACCGTCCGATTGCCGCAATTGAAGCGGGGAGCGCGCTCGCAACGCCGATCGCCACGCCCCTCTCGCGAGCGATGGCTTCGAGCCGCGTGAGGGCCGCCTCAATGGCCTCCGGCTGCGCCGTCCCGTCAACGACAATATCGGCCCGCGCCGCTGCAAGACCTCGATTTGCTGCAAGCGGCACGGCGATCGTCTGCGAGGAGGATCCGTCATCGAGGTAAAATAACCCGCGTTTGGCGATCTCCCGCCACACCGGATTGAAGGCCCTTTCATCAGCCGTAAATCTTCCTCCGAGGAAATTCATTACACCCGCATAGCCGGTAAACCGGCTCATCAGCCAAATGAGTATCGATGTTTGCGGCTTCTCCGGCGCCGGCGAGAAGCGCGTGCGGTCCCGGATTCTCGCGCGGATAATCAAAAGGCTCCATCGGAATTTGCAAGACAACTTCATGGCCTGCCCCGCGTGCGAGAGCGGTTTGCCTGGAAAGATCGGAACCATAAGGAGAAAAGCCCAGCGTGACATCGCCCGGCAAAGTTGAGATTGCGCTTTCCGTGGCGCGCTCCGCAAACCCCAACCCGCCGACAACCAGCGCAATGCGTGGCCGTCCGGCTGAGAAGGGGGCGGGGCGGGCATAAACCTCGGAGGGTCTAGCACCATTCATTCCTATCCTCGGAACCGGACCATAGCGCGACTGCTCGGTGACTCGCGGGTCGGCGCCTCCCGTAGCGGCACTCAATGCCTTTGCGACGTCAATGACGAGTGCACCGGGCGCGCCTTCGCCGCCAGCACGGACGACCTTTACGCCGCTCTGCTTCTCGATTGCCCCTGCCTCCATTGTCGATTGACCGGCGCGCTCGCTAGCAGCCGCTACATGCAGAGGGCGTTGCGCGTCGCTTTCTTGCTTCTGCCCAGAAGGCAAATCTCCTCTGTCCGCGTAAGTGCCGGGCACGGGCTTTTCAAACTCAGGCCCCGGCAGGGGCGAAATCTCTGCACTTTTGGACGCAGCTTGAAGGGACGGCGCCATCCACAGCCAGGACGTAGCTAAAGCGGCCAGGACAGCGCTGCCAAGGGCTGCGGCCAATAAGATTGCCCTTCCGCGTGGCGTCCGCCGCCGATCTTGATCCTGGCCTAATGGAGCGGTCAAGTCGTCATGCATAGCCGCACCGCACCGCAGAGACAATCTGCACTGCTCTCCCATTGCCGCCTGCGGGTGGCGGGAGGCCACAAGTTCCTCGCTCCCTCCGCCAAAAGTCTGCTCAATGCCGCGTTACGGGCAGTACGCCCGCCAAGGCCGGACCTGCAAGGAACGCTGCTGTACAATACGCTGAATTGCGGCAAGGCTCGGCGGAGCTTTCTCATGGCTGACCTGCTTTCCGACTCCCGAGGGAGATGGACGCATTTCGGCCAGCCATCCTCCATCCTCTGACTCTTCCCCTCTCCGACTATTAGCCCAGGGAGCCGAGATCATGTTCTTGCAAATGAAATCAAGGATAGGTCCTTGGTTCGCTGGCTCACGCAACCTTCTTGTATCATATCGAACAAGGCTTGCGCGGAGCCGCCTTCCCGCTTACGGCTCGCCTTCAAGTTGCGCTTAGCGTCCGGCGTTTAATTCGGAACCTTCACTTCCTCTTTGTTCGGCCCCGACGTAATCTTCGGGTCGTCTGTGCTGGGTGCCGAGACCACATTGCTCGCCTTGAAAACCCCGCGAAGAATCTCTTCGGCAGCGATTAATTGCTTGTCGTTTTTGGCGTCCGGCGGGACATAGGCCTGGGAACCTCCCTTCTCGTCGTCGCCATTTTTCAAGTGGCCCTTGAGCGAAGCTTCTCCCTTTGTGTCGTCCTTGCCTTTGAACTCGTCCGGCACGTCCTGGTACACCACCACATCCGGATCGATGCCTTTTGCCTGGATCGACCGTCCGGACGGCGTGTAATAGCGTGCCGTGGTCAGCCGCACCGCGCCATTATTCTGGCCGAGCGGGATGATTGTCTGGACCGATCCTTTGCCGAACGAGCGGGTACCAATTACCGTCCCGCGCTTGTGATCTTGCAACGCGCCGGCAACGATTTCCGAAGCCGATGCCGAGCCGCCATTGATCAGGACGACCACTGGCTTGCCTCTCGACAAATCTCCCGGGCGTGCATTGTAGCGCTGAGTTTCGTCGGGGTTTTTGCCGCGCGTTGAGACGATTTCGCCGCGGTCGAGAAAACAATTGACCACGGAGATAGACTGGTCGAGCAAACCGCCCGGATTGTTGCGCAAGTCGAGAATATAACCCTTCAACTTGGCCGCCGGGACGTCGGCCTGGAATTTCTGAATCGCCGCGCGAACGCCCTCAAAGGTTTGCTCGTTAAATTGTGTGATCCGGATATAGCCAATGTCATCGCCTTCCTGATGCTCCCGGACCGATTTGATCTGGATCACCGCGCGGATGAGCTTGATATCCTGGGAATCCTTGTTGGTGCCACGAACGATCTTCAGTGTTACCGAAGTGTCCGGCGCCCCCCGCATCTTGTCGACGGCCTGGTTCAGGGTCAGGCCCTGGACACTTTCTCCGTCAATGGCCGTGATAATGTCGCCCGACATTATTCCTGCGCGCGAGGCGGGTGTGTCGTCGATCGGTGCCACAACCTTGATTAGCCCGTCCTCTTGGGTCACTTCGATGCCAAGCCCGCCAAATTCGCCGCGCGTCTGGACCTGCATGTCGCGGAAGCTTTTTGCATCCATATAGCTCGAGTGTGGATCGAGCGAGGTGAGCATGCCATTGATTGCGGACTCGATGAGCTTTTGCTCGTCCACCTTCTCGACATAATCCGAGCGGATCTTCTCGAAAACGTCGCCGAAGAGGTTGAGATTGCGATAGGTATCCGAGGCGGCTGCTCGGGCGGTTGCTGCCGGAAAAACGGGAGCCTTTATGGCGACAACAACAAATCCCGCGCCGAGAACAGCACCCACCACTAAAAGAACCAATCTGCGCATCATCCGCGAACCTTCTGCACTTCTGATTTCGCCCACCATGGGCCTGGGTCAATCGCGACCCCGTCCTTGCGAAATTCCACATAAAGAGCGGGTTGGGCCGCCCCCGCCGCGATCGCCGCAGCCGTCTTTACGGAGCCATCGCCCATTACGGCTACGGGCTCGCCCGCAAGAACAAATTGCCCGACATTTACGTTGATCTTATCCATTCCAGCAAGAACTATATAATAGCCTTGACCGGCATTCACGATTAAAAGTTGCCCATAGCTGCGGTAGGGGCCGGCAAATGACACCCAACCATCACAGGGTGTCGTAACTATGGCTTCGCTTCTGGTCGCAATCAACAAGCCTTTCTCGGTGCCGCCAAACGCGTCTCGGCTGCCGTAGCCGCGCTGAATAATGCCGTTCACGGGAAACGGCAGGAGACCCTTCGTATCGGCAAAGGCGGCGGCCGGAGCCAGCCGCGCCGGATCTTTGAATGGCGCCTTTTTTACGGGGTTTGCCGTTGGCGCCGCTTCCGCTGCCCGTTGCCGCATCTCATCGGCCTTGCGCGCGGCCTCGGCGCCACGTGCGGCCGCTGCGATCTCGGTTTCCATGCGCGCGACTAGATCCTTGAGATTTGCCGCCTGTTTGGCAAGCTCGAGCGCTCGTTCGCGCTCGGTATCCAGCGCCTTTTCCGCGGCAGCAAGCGCTGATTGCCGCGCTTCGACGAGAGCGGCCAGACGCTCACGCTCCGCGCGAAGCCTGGCAACCCCGCTCGAGAGCACCTCACGTTCGGCCGCAATCGATTGCCGCAGCTGCACCAGATCGGAGAGATCGGAGGCAAGCGCTTCGGTTTCGGCGCGCATCTGCGGCAGGAGAGAACCGAGCAGCATCGAGGTCCTTATGGCGGCGAGCATGTCTTCCGGCGCGGCCAGAAGCGCCGGCGGCGGTTTGCGCCCCATCCGCTGGAGGGACGCCAGCACCTCGGCGATGACCGCCCGGCGGGCCGCAAGGGATCGCTTAATCGCGTCCTCTGACCCGGTGAGCGTATCGAGCCTTGCTTCGGTCTCGCCGATTTTCCGTTCGGTCGCGTTGACGTCTTTCGTCGCATTTAAGAGCGCGGACGTGAGCTTTGCGCGGTCGGCACGAATCGACTCGATCTCGGCTTCGATTTTTTGGCGCTGTTCTTGCGACGTTTCGAGGGAGCGCTCCATGCCGCGCAGTTCAAGCCGGCGGGTGATCAGCTCCGAATCTTTTTTATCGATATCTTTTTTATCGATGTCCGGCGCTCCCGGCTGGCCGGTTTGCGCCGCAAGGCAGGCAGCCGCGCAGCAGCTAAGGACCATTGCGAGCGCCGCGAAACTTCTCGCCGCAGCCGACCCACACTTACAGTGCCAAACAAACGCCACGCAGGTCCTTTTGCCGCTCACAAACGAGGGTTAGCGGCAATTCCTCGATCCCAATGGGCATGCAGCAAAGAAAAGTGGCGCTGTCGAGGCAAAATCGGCAAAATTGCGAACTCAGCCGCGGTCCTGCGGCCCGCGAACATAAGGCGCCCGAAACACCGCAGGCAGGTGTGAAAGAAGCCGATCCGGTGCCTCAGTCCGCGCAGCGCTCGCCCGGCCGGCCGACGCTCCACATTTTTTCAAGATTGTAGAACCGCCGGACCTCGGGCCGGAAGATATGCACGATCACATCCGCGCCATCGACCAGAACCCAATCGCAATGCCGCAAGCCTTCGACCCGCGGCGGCTTATGGTTCTTGACCTTGAACGCCCCAATGACGCGCTCGGCAATAGCCCCGACGTGAACGTTGGAGCGTCCGCTTGCGATGATCATAATGTCGGCGAGGGTGGTTTTGCCGTGCAGGTCGATGGCGACGATGTCCTCGGCCTTCGAATCGTCGAGACATGTCAAGACGGTCTGCACAATTTGTCCGGTTTCGGCCGCAGCTGGCCCGGAAACCGGGTGGAGCGGCGGGGATGCCGCTTCCGCTCTAGGCGCGGTTAACAGAGTGCTGGTCCTCCAAATACCCCGCCATTCGGCCGGGCGTGGAGAAAAGATGGCGCAAAACCGGGGCGATTTCAACGGGGGTGCGCTAACCGTTCCATATCAAATGCGCCGCTTCGCCCGCGCATGCGGCAAAGAGAGGAAGGCGCCCAGCCCGAACGGCGGGCCAGCCGTAAGAAAGCCGCCCTTGCGGGCGGCTTTCCAATTGTCGCAGAATTTGTTCCGGTTCGCGATTAATTAGGGACAGGTTCCGTGCCCAGTGCCGCTCCAGGAGCCGGTGAAGTTAGATCCGCCGCCACCGCGCGGACCCTGAATCAACGC
>JBPYDY010000145.1:0-4524 GCA_051986155.1 Methylocella sp. | reverse complement strand
GAAGGAGACCTGCGGCGCCAATAGCGCTCAAGGCGGGGCATCGGAAAGCGGCCTTCTCGACGATATTCCCATTGCCCTGCCCGGCCTGACGCGCGCCGTCAAGCTACAGGCCAAAGCTGCGGCCGTCGGCTTCGACTGGAACGATGTGAGATTGGTGCTCGAAAAAATTAGTGAGGAAAGCGCAGAGCTAAAAGCCGCTCTTGAGCGCGGCAAGGCGGGGGAGATAGAAGACGAAATCGGCGATGTGCTCTTCGCGCTAGCTAATCTTGCCCGCCATGTCCAAGCGGATCCCGAAGCTGCAATCCGCCGGGCGAATGGCAAATTTGAGAGGCGGTTCCGGTTCATCGAGAACGAACTCGCGCGCAATGCTAAGACGCCTGCGGAAGCGGGACTTGACGAGATGGAAACCCTTTGGAAGTTGGCCAAGCAAATGGAACAAAAATGACGACGGACTGGGAGGGACTCGGGCAAATACGGAGCGATCCTGTCAGCAATGTCCTCAAATGGATATTGCTTGCGGTCGCTGTTGTGTCATTCGCGATTCTCGGCTGGTTGACGATTCTCACATACAAGGGCGCGCCGCCTTTGCCCAGCCGCTTCGTCACCAGCGACGGCACCCTCGTTATGTCTGCGGCGAACATCAAGGCTGGCAAGGCAGGCTTTCAAAAAGCCGATCTTATGGATTACGGCAGCCTTTACGGCATGGGGTCTTATTTCGGGGAAGACTATACGGCCTCCAATCTTGTGCGCCTTGCGAAGCTGACCGAGGCGAACATTGCTAGGGGAATGACCGGCAAGCCGTGGTCTGAACTAAACGCCGGGCAGCAAGTCGCGGCTGAGGCGGCGATGCAGTCTCAGCTTTACGGAGTTGACCTGACCAAGGAAGTCGCTTTGGTGCAGGACGCCCTTGCAGCGGCAATTGCAACGCTGCGCGGCGAGATTACGCAATCTCTCCTTCGCCACGACTTTGCAAGGGGATGGACGCAGGCCTACAGTCTCGATGAGACGACGGCCCGCCAGACGGCGGACTTTCTCATCTATTCTGCACTCACGACCGTTGCGCGCCGGCCCGGCACGGATGTGTCCTGGACCCAAAACTGGCCTTATGAACCGCTCGTTGGCAACACGCCAACAGCCGACACCTTCCGGTGGACATGGATTAGCTTTTGTTTCGTGTTCTTCGCCTTTGGCGCAGTGCTTTTCATTTACGAACGGTATCTTCGCGACACGGACAGGGATGCCATAGTTCCGATTCTTTCACCGTTCCGGCCTCTAACCGATAGCCAGCGCCGGATCGGCAAGTACTTCCTCGTCGTGGCGGGAGTTCTTCTCCTGCAGGTTCTCGCCGGCGGGATTATGGCCCACTATTATTCTGACCGCACAAGTTTTTACGGCATTCCGGTCGGCCAGTTTTTACCATTCAACTTTTTGCGTGACGTTCACGTCCAAACGGCCATCGTCTGGATCGGCCTATCGTGGATTAGCTCCGCGCTGTTTCTCGCCCCAGCAATTGCCGGCAGGGAAGCGCGCTGGCAAGGTTTTCTTGTTGACGCATTGTTTTGGGTGACGCTGCTCATCGTCGTTGGCGCCCTTGCCGGCAACTATCTTGGCGTGATGGGTTTCATCCACGGCGCCTGGTTCTGGTTTGGCAATCAAGGTTTGTCTTATATCGAGCTCGGCAGGGCGTGGCAGATCGCATTTTTCGCCGGGTTGGTGATTTGGAGCCTGCTTGTCTTCCGGGCGCTGTGGCCATCGCGTGAAACATTATGGCTCGCAACCCGGCAGTTTTGGACAGGGCGAATCCGCCTTGAACATTTGCTCTGGGCTTCGACCATCAACATCGCCCTGCTCTATGTCTTCGGGATGATCCCACTGACAGGGATCGAAAAATCCTTCACCATTACCGATTATTGGCGCTGGTGGGTGGTTCATTTGTGGGTTGAGCAATCGTTTGAATTCTTCGCCTCTGCGATCAGCGCATATCTCTTAATGGCGGTTGGATTGGTCTCCCGGCAGCTTGCGGAGAGGGCAGTATACCTTGAGCTGATCCTGATCTTTCTTGGCGGGGTGCTCGGCACTGGCCACCATCTTTATTGGGCGGGAGAGCCTGGATTCTGGGTGCCGTTCGGCACGATGTTCTCGTTTATCGAGGTGCTGCCTCTCGTGCTCTTGATACTCGAGGCCATGGAGCAGCACAAGCTGATCGTCGCACATAGAGAGTTCAAGTATGGCCTTTCAACTATTACGAGCACGGCACGTTTCTAACCCTCAATCACGCGCATACCGCGCTCTTCGGCGCCTTCGGCCTCCTTGGAATCGGCCTTATTTATTTCTGCCTGCGCTACGCGGCTGGCGACAACTACCGTTTTAGCGAGCTGCCTGGAAAGATCGCCTTTTGGTTGTACAATGCCGGTCTCGTCTTGTGGATCGTCTTAAATTTCTTTCCAGTTGGGTGGCCACAGCTCGATGCAGTTTTCGCGCATGGGCTCGCCTACGCCCACAGCAACACGTTCTACGATACGACGCTTTTCTGGCAGTGGATGCGGCTGCCTGGAGATTTGCTTTTTGCGCTTGGCGCCCTCTTAATGGCTTGGGATTTCATCGCAAAACTTGGGCCGCTTCTTCCATCGCTCGCCGAATGGTTGCGGCCTAGGCCGAGCCTGTCGAATGCCCGCCCTGACACCTCTCCGCAATGAGCGGAGGCGATTCACGCTAGCGAAAAATGCTAAACCGTTGCAGATTGGGGCTGGAACAGGGGGCTATCTGGCGAATGTCGGTGGAAACCTCCCCTTTGGGCCCGCTGGCCAACACGAACCCCCTCCAGGCTCGCGCCGTTCGTCGTGAAGTCACGCCTAGAGTCAAAAACAACCGGACCGCTCGGCCAGCGAATGTCCCTGCTGTTGTTCAGGCTTTGGTCTAATCTAAGCGTCTTACCCGTTGACGCTGCGAGCCGCTTGCCGCGGCGGGGAAGAACCTACGGCGCACCCGCTCCTCCCATTGCGGGCCGACTCTTATCCGCACATGAAGTGTTCCATCCTCCGCCACGGCCTTGCGCAGGATTTCCGTATTCTCGTGCAGCCAGTTGAGTTTTGCGCCGTCTGCGGGATTAAGGCTGATGTCGAAGATGGCGCGGTCTTCTGCGAGCCTTGTTTCGATTGCCGCGCGAAGGCCGGAGATGCCCTGCCCCGTCAGGGCCGAAATCAGAATAGGCTTGCCTTGCGCAACCCGCCTGCCGCCATTTCGAACGGAAATCTCCGATTCGCCCAAGAGATCGCATTTGTTCCAAACTTCCATCAGCCGGCTGTCGGTTGCGGTATCAATGCCGAGACTCTCGAGAACTGCCTCGACATCGGCCCGCTGGGCTTCCGAATCCACATGTGCAATATCGCGCACATGCAAAATAAGATCTGCCTCAAGGACCTCTTCAAGCGTCGCTCGGAAGGCTTTGATCAATAAGGTCGGAAGGTCGGAAATAAAACCGACGGTGTCGGAGAGTATGATCTGGCTGCCATGCGGGAGCTTGATGGCGCGCGCGGTTGGATCGAGGGTCATAAAGAGCTTATCCTCCGCGGCGACGCCGGCCTTCGTCATCGCGTTGAAGAGCGTCGATTTGCCAGCGTTCGTATAGCCGACCATCGCGACGACGGGGTACGGAACGGCGCGCCGGCCCTTGCGGTGCAGCCCGCGCATGCGCTTGACATGCTCGAGTTCCTGCTCGATCCTCATCATCCGCTCCTCGATGAGGCGGCGGTCGGCTTCGATCTGGGTTTCGCCGGGACCACCGAGGAATCCGAATCCGCCACGCTGGCGTTCGAGATGGGTCCAGGAGCGAACCAGCCGCGATTTTTGGTAAGCAAGATGCGCGAGCTCGACCTGCAGCGCGCCTTCCCGCGTGCGCGCGCGCCGGCCAAAAATTTCGAGAATGAGCCCTGTGCGGTCGATGACCTTCGCGGCGAGCGCCTTTTCGAAATTGCGCTGCTGCACCGGGGTCAACACGCAATCCATCACGACAAGCGCGATATCCTCTAGGCTGATGAGGGCGCCGAGTTCGTCAACCTTGCCTTTGCCGATAAACGTCGCCGGGCGAATTTGCCCGAGCGGAACGATTTGGCTTGCGACGACTTCGAGGCCGATCGCCTCTGCGAGCCCGAGCGCTTCGGAGAGGCGCGCCTCGCGTGAGCGCCCCTTTTCCCGGGCAGCAGAAAGCGCCGCCATCTCAGCCTTACGGTGCATGGCGCCGTTGGGATAGGGGCCAACCACGAGCGTCCGCGTGCGCGTCTCGAACCCGCGCTCCTGGCTATCCCGGCCAGGGCCGGCTTTTGCCGCAGAGATATTGTCCTTTGCGAGAAGCTTTATGCCCGATCCCCAGATTTGCGAGCGCCATCAAATTTGGCTCAGCTGTATATCTGCACCGCTAATATCGCGCGGGGCAATCACCGGTTCAAGGATGGTCTTTGGGCGGTCTATTCTCCCGGATGGCCGGCAGCCTCCTCGCCAGGCTCGAACAGCTGAATGGCCTGGCCC
>JBPYDY010000144.1:0-16838 GCA_051986155.1 Methylocella sp. | reverse complement strand
TGGCCAGGCCTCCAATATCCGCGTGTTCCCGGACATGAAATTGCAGGAGAGATCGATACCGCGGGGCCGGGCGTCGGTCGGCGACAAGGAGGCATTGGCAAGGAAATTGGGCGCTCTACACTATATCGACAGCGGCGCGCAGAATGTGGCCGAGGCGCTCACCGCTTTGGGCGGGGCGAAGGTCATCCTGGCAACCGTCACGAGCGGGAAGGCAATGAGTACGGCCGCTGGTGGCCTCGCGATCGACGGGAAGCTGCTCATCATCGGTGTCTCGGAGGAGCCAGTGGAGGTTTCCACCGTTCAATTGATCACAGGGCGGCGGTCAGTTCAGGGCTGGCCGGGCGGGACCTCGGCCGACTCGCAAGGCGAACGCGCAGCCGACGCATACGACCGCATGATAAGCGGAGGATCCCGGTTCAGGATGGTGTTGAAGACCAATTGAGGACCGGCCGGGCACGTGGCGGACGAAAATGCCCCAACCGGAACAATTTGAGATGCTAGTCCTTGGCAGTGGAGTGGCACTGCAAATGCCACGATTATGCGTCTAAGCTGAGGTGGCTATTCTGGCGGATGCTGTCCCTTCTAAATAACCGCCAGCACGCTCTCAAACACTTTGCTATATGTGCCAAACGTTGACGGGAGCGGCGTAAACTGGTCTAGATCGCCGCCATGAGTCGCATGGACCTCATTCGCGGCAAGCCCGCCCAGTCTGCCGCTCAGATCAATTTGCTGACGCCTTTTGCCAATGCCTGGCAGCATCGCGAGCTGATCCGGGCGGTGGTGCGGCGCGAGCTGGCGGTGCGTTTCCGCGGCACCATTCTTGGCTGGCTCTGGGCGATTTTCGGGCCGCTCGTCATGCTCGGCGCCTACACGGTGGTTTTCTCCCATGCGGTCGGGCTTCCGGCCTCGGCAAGGGGGGGCGGGGCCGGAAGTTACGCTTTGTCGATCTTTGCCGGGTTGATAGTGTTCAATTTGTTCAGCGAGCTTGCCTACCGGTCGCCTTCGCTTTTGCACGAACATGCGGGGGTCATCAAAAAGTCGATTTTTCCAAGCGAAACCTTGGCTTGGACGGCGGCGATCCGGGCGGCAGTTTACGCCGGGATAAGCCTTGCCGTTCTCGTCATCTTCGAGCTCTCGGCGGCGTGGCGGCTGCCGCTGATGGCGGTGCTCCTGCCGTTCGTCGTCGCTCCCCTGTTTTTGTTTCTGCTCGGGATCACGTGGTTTCTGATGGCACTTGGATCGTTTACCCGCGATGTCGCTCATCTCATGATTTCGATCGTGCCGGTGTTGATGTTTACGACGCCGATCTTTTACGCAATTGACGACGTGCCGCCCGATTTGCGCCTCTATCTGCACTTAAATCCGATCGGAAACTACGTCGAGATGGTCCGCGACCTCCTTTTACTCGGCCGGCTGCCTGGGCTTTTGCTTTACTGCGGGACTGTTCTGGGATCGATTTTTGTATTCTTTTTCTCCTACCGGTTTTTCATGCAATACAAGGCCGTGTTCACCGATGTCATCTGACATTGTCATCAGTTGCGAGCATCTCGGCAAGGCATTTCAGCTTTATTTGCGGCGCAACGATCAGCTCATGCAGGCTCTTTTCGGGCATTGGAAGCAATTTTATCATCCCCATTGGGTGTTGCGGGACATCAGTTTTAAAGTGCGCCGGGGCGAACGTATAGGCATCGTCGGGCGCAATGGCGCGGGCAAGACGACGCTGTTGCAAATCATCTGCGGCATTACCTTGCCGACCCATGGCAAGGTCGAAGTCAAGGGTCAGCTTGCGCCGATCTTGGCGCTCGGCGCGGGCTTTGACCATGAGCTGACGGGGCGGGAGAACGCGTTGATCGGCGGCGCCATTTTGGGGATGCGCCGCGCGACGGTCGAAGCAAGGCTTTCGGCGATCGCCGACTTTGCCGAAATCGGCGATTTCTTTCACCAGCCCGTAAAACTTTATTCGAGTGGCATGGCGGCGAGATTAGCCTTTGCGGTCTGTGCCCATGCCGATGCGGACATATTGATTGTCGACGAGGCATTGTCGGTCGGCGACGCGGCCTTTGCCAAAAAATGCGACGCTTTTATCCGGGATTTTGCTAGGCGAGGGACGATTCTCGTCGTGTCCCATGATCTCGATATGCTTGAGCAGCTCTGCGACCGCGTCCTTTGGATCGAGGATGGCGTCGCGCGGGGCATTGGCCCGGCCGGGGAAATCATCGATTCTTACCGCGCGTCGATCGGAAGAAAAAACGCTCCGGCGCTTGCCGCAAACTTTTGACGCGCTCGACTGGCGCGAGGGCGCAAAAGTTAGATTTCCAGGACGATCTTGCCCCTTGTGTGCCCTGCTTTACTTGCCCGTTGCGCCTCCTCCGCGCGGCTTAAAGGCAATCTAAGGCTCACGGCAGGCTTGAGTTTTCCTTCCTCCGCCAGCTTGAATAGAAATGCGATATCCCTGCCATTTGGCCGCACAAAAGTGGCTTTGGCGCGCTTCGCCTTACCAAAAATTCCGGCAATCGATTGGATGGCGCTCCAGAAAATGAGGCTGAGATTTGGGAGAGTCGTTACATATATCCCACCATCCTTAAGAAGGGGACGGCAGACCGAAAAAGAACTCTTGGCCACTGTGTCAAAGATGATGTCATAGCGGTCGGGTTCGGCCGTGAAATCAGTGTCGCTGTAGCAAATGACGCGGTCGGCTCCAAGGGAGCGGACAAAATCAACATTTGATGGCCCGCAAGTGGCAGCAGTTTTCGCTCCCAATGCTTTGGCGATCTGAACCGCGAAGTGACCGACGCCTCCTGCCCCGCCGAGGATGAGCACGCTGGCGCCCTCGGTCAGCTTTCCCAAATCGCAAAGCCCTCGCAGGACCGTGCAGCCTGCAATGGGCAGAGTGCCGGCCTCGGCAAAACTTAGTGATGAACAGATTAATGCGGCATTGCATTTCTTGAGGGTTGCCAACTCCGCATACCCTCCCCCTCGCTGCAAATCCAAAAAGCCCACAACGGGATCACCGGCTTTAAACAGGCCCGTGCCAGGAGTTCCCGCCACCACTTCGCCAGCGATATCCCCGCCGGGAATATAGGGGAACTTCGGATGCAGAAGGAGCCGGAGTTGGCCTTCGCAAATCTTCCAATCAACGGGATTGACGCTGGCGGCGCGCACGCGCACGAGAACCTCACCCTCTTGCGGCCGCGGGTGAGGCAGATCGCGCAAGCGCAGAAGGCCGGTGCTGCCGTAGGTGTCGATGGCAATGGCTTTCATCTCTTGGCCTTTCGCTATCAGTCAAGGGAAAGGTCGCGCCCGCCGGCGATCCCCGGGAGCTTGAAAATCGCGTTTTGGCGGGCGATGAGAAAAATGGCGGCGGCGAGCTCGGCGAGAATTGCCGCGGCGACGAGCCAGACCAAGCGCGGATCCTTGCGCACCAGCGTCTCGGCACCAATAAGAATTAAGATATGAACGGCCGGCGCCGCGGCAATGGCCGCGATGAGCGCACGCGCGGGAGCGCGACCGGCCGCCGAGCCAAGCGTCAGAACGAGCCCGATCGCGAGAAGGGCGTGGCCAAGCGCAAGCCCCGGCACCCCGAACCGCTTGGTTCCCTCGCTCATCCATTCCGCATAGGGGCCGGGATACATCCACGGCGGCGATGGCCGTTGGCGAAAAAACTCGGAGGGCGATAATTCGAAGGGTCCCCGCCAGCTGCGCTGCGGCAGTCCGCCCGTCCCTTGCATGCCGATCGGCATCGCATATTCGTCAAAATTCGCGGTGCGGGCCGCAGTGCCGTCCCCGGAAATGGTCTCGATCGAGCCCTTGCTCATGATTAGCACGACCCCTTGCGCATTGCGGCGAAACTCTGCCCTATCGGCAAAAATCACCTGCTCTTCATTCTTTTCGGAGGAAAACTGATGGATGAACATGCCCGAGACAACATCGGGCGAATCCCAGCGCCGGAAATAGATCGTCCGCGCGCCCTTGTCGAAAGTGTAGAAGCGTGCCGGCTCGAGCATACGGTGGTTGAGCGAATTGCGAATGACATAAATCACGTCATGCATCTGGCCGGTGTGGGCTGGCGCGAAAACCGTCGACACCCAATAGCCGCAGCCGACCGCGATCAGGGCAACGAAAGCCGCGGGAAGAGAAATCGCGAAGGCCGAGAGGCGCAAGGAATAGAGCACCGCGATCATGCCGTCCATTGACATGCGCGCGAATTCAAGGGCGACGGCCACGCCGACCGCTGCCGGCAGGGCGATGTAGAGGACGGTCGGAAATGTGCCGAGAAGCGCGGGCAGCAGGAGCCCGCCGCGGATCGCGGCCGCCGGCAGATAATGGAAAAGCGACGACATGACGACGGGAACGCAAAGCCCGGTTGCGATCAAAAGAGAAGCAAGCGCGATGCGTTTCGAAAAGTAGAGGAAAAGGAGGCGGGGCATATGACAATTCAGGCCGTCGTTGCCACAATTCCATGCTTCATCCGCGCCGCGGCAAGATTGGCATATCGGTGCCAGGCGGCATCGAAAACGCGGCGGTTCGGGAGCGTGACCGCGCCAGCCCAATGAGCGAAATAAATCTCGCAACCCTGCGAGTCGCGCGGCCTCCCGGCGTCGAACGTCACGCCTTCGGCTTTATAAAAGCTCTCGCCGGACGCGTCGGGAACACATTCGTAAATCGGCGTGACCCGCAAACCCAAACGGTGGACGACAAAATTGGTCAATGGCTGGGCAAACAACATGCCGCGCTGACGCACAGCATGAAAAATCGCCGCGTCTCTCTCGACGACCTCGAGAAAATCCTTCAGGCTGAGAATAGCATTCGACGCGACAAAGAATCCGTCATTGAAAAGCATGGCACCGCGAAGAAAATCGAACCGCTCGCGGTTCTTGTTGTAGACATAGTCCTTTGTCTGCGCAGCGACAATAAAGTCGTTCTTGCCCGCTTCAAGACGTCCGAACACGGAACGAAAATCTCGAAACAATAAAATATCCGCGTCAAGATAGATAACTTCATCAAGCGGCAGCGCTAGGCTGAGGAGTTTCCGCAGCCTCCGGCGATGCCCGGGAAACATCGGATAAAGCCGCTTCGCGAGAGCATCAAGCTCGGCGCTATCCGCCTCGACGAGATTGACCCCATAAATTTCGGCGGCACGTCGAGTCAATAAAATGTTCTCGTCATAGGGGATGACGTAAAGAGGCGTCGACGCGTTTGTGACGAGATAGCTCTCCAGGAAGGGTAGGAGCCATTGGATGATCTTGTCATTGGCAATGGTCGCTATCCCGTAATTTTTTTTCGTCACTTCGATACCTTGCATTGTCCTCTCAAGAGGGACGCTGGGCGAGGTCCATAGCTCCCGGCGGTTCGCGTTACGAGAAGTTCGCGGAGCCCGGCCGGAACTTGACCTTCAACTCCAGTCTTGGTTCAACTGATCGGCGCAAAACAAGCTGCACGGCCGCCGTTTGAGATCGGGTTATTCTCATCTCATCCGGACCTTCTGTCCGAAGGCGCACAAGAGCAAAATGCACTGATCTGCGCTGAGTTAGGCTTGCATGGATCACCCTCGCAGTGAACGGCTTTCGGCGTCCCGGCGCTCTGCTTGCCGGGAAGCTTGAACAAAGGGAATTAGCGGCCGGACGAATAATGGATATTCTTAGCCAAAAAAATGGCGGTTTGGGAGCCACAGCCATTCAGCTGCCGACGGTCAGCGTCATTGTCGTCAATTGTAGCTACGCCCCTTATTGCAGACAAGCAGTCGAATCGATTCTATGCCAAACCTATCCGAATGTCGAATGCATCGTCGTGGATGATTCCGCGGCTGGCGAAAGCTCGATGACCCTGGCCGAAATTAAAACCCAATACCCGAGTGTCAATGTCGTCCGCCGTGCCAAATACGAAGGCCGCGCCCCCGCAGCGGCCGGCGGTCTTGCTGCCTGCCGCGGGGCCTATGTAATCTTGCTTGACGGCAACGATATTCTGCTGCCGTATTGCGTCGAGATGCATGTTTTTGTTCATTTGTCGCTACGAATCCATGTTGGATTCACGTCTGGCGACATGCTCCAGGTCGCCAACAATCAGGTCGTCGTGAGCGCAGGGAAAGAATTTAATCGGCATATCCAGAGGCGAAAGAGAATAAGCCGCAATATTTTTAGGCCATACGATCATGCTTGTAGCGCAAATTGGCCAACCAAACATTTGGGTCCCTTGCTCGCGGAGAAAATCTACTTCACACCGCCCCTCAGCAGCAAAAGGGTCTCGGCACCGGACTCGGGCAACTGCTACCGCCGGGATGCCCTATTGCTATTCTCGGACAATCCGGCGCTGGCCGAGCTTCGTACCGGAACCGGCAATTATTTTGCGCGCGGGATCGGCGCGCTTTGCGGCAGCGTGCTCATCGACGAGCCGGTCTTTGCGCATCGCGTTCAGGGCCACGCTATGTCTCCCCGACACGCTGAATTGAACGGAATCCTCAATAATGAAACTGCGCGAGGTGACATTGACGGCAAGGCACGGCTGTTGCTCATTGATCACCTCGTTGCCAACGCTGCCAGATTCGCACCGAATTATTGGCTGGGCTTAAACCTTATTGCGCTCATCAGCCGGCTCGATTGCCGGGACTCGAATCCTGATCTTCCTCGCTGGGCGCAGCGATCGCGATTGGCCCAACAGCTTGTCGCACACTATGGCACGATCGCTCCGCTTCTGGGCCGGATAGCCGTCAAGCTTCTGATGCTTTGCGCGCGCGTGCCTTTGCGAATTATCCTCGGGCTCAAAGAGCCGAGGACCGTCACCCGTTAGAATCATGCTGCCGCCTATGCTCACTCCCCGAGCCTCCGGTCTAAGGCTGCCCCTTAGCGACAAGACCATCTTGCTCGTGCATCCGGCATGGCATTCATGCGGCAGCCACCAAGTGTTCGCTTGCCAAGCGCGGGCCTATCATAGCCTCGGCGCGAAGGTGATCAGCCTCGCAATTGCCGATTCGCCCTTCTCCGGCGGCGGATCGCGGGCGTCCGAAGCTTATCTCGCCGCGACAGGCGATCTCGAAGCCGACCTGAGAATATTTGCCCGCACGCCGCTGCGAAAAATTTGGCTCATCGGATTTCTGCGTGTCGGCTGGCAATGGCTTGCTGGCAATTATGCCGCGACACGGCTTGCGGTCGTGCGGCGTGCAATTATACCGAATGTAATCGCCGCCGTGCCGCAGATCGATCTAATTCACTGCAATCATTTCTTCTGCATGCCAATCGCGGCCAGGCTGCGCGCTCAATATAAATGTCCCGTCCTTCTCGAAACGCACGACCTCCAGGCTCGTCAATATGCGCTCGGCGACCGTCCCTTTCGGCTTATGCCCCGGCCAAGCTATGAAAAAATGCTTGCTCTCGAGCTTAACGCCGTGCGCTCCGCTGAGCTCTTAGTGCACCTCAATGCCGAGGAAGCAGCCGCATTCGAAGAACTTCTTCCTGGCAAGCGCCAAGCGTTGCTTTATCCCGCCGCCGACGCCATGCCCGCGGGCGAAGGAGGCGGCGACGCCATAATTGTCGCCAGTGCCAATTATCCCAATTTTCTCGGTCTTAGCTGGTTCCTGAAAGAGGTGCTGCCGCTCGCGCCCAACGTCCCGGTC
This sequence comes from Methylocella sp., assembly GCA_051986155.1. GTDB lineage: Bacteria > Pseudomonadota > Alphaproteobacteria > Rhizobiales > Beijerinckiaceae > Methylocapsa. The sequence continues at coordinate 9,232 of JBPYDY010000144.1, read as the reverse complement.
CAGATATTCGGCAATATCGATCGGTTGCTTTGCAAGCACGCGCCGCGTCTCCTCAAGGAGCATGCTAGCCTGTTCCGGGGAAGAGTCGAGATTGCGAAGCTCCGCGATGCCTACCAGAACGCCTCGGCGGTGCTGCTTCCCGCCACGGCCGGGCATGGGATCTCGGTCAAGACCATCGAGGCGCTGTCTTGCGGCGCGCCGCTCATTGCGACGCCGCTTGCGTTCCGCGGGTTTCCGGCCGGGGCAGCGGATCTGCCGAATGTCACCGTAACTGAGGATGCGGCCAGTCTCGCGGCGTCGCTTCGCAATGCATATGAGCGGCGCCATGTGCCTGATCTTGCCCGTGCGTCATCGCCCACAAGGCGGTTCTACGAAAGGCATTTTGCCTTCAATGTTTATTCCGAAGCGCTGCGCGCGATCGTTGACAAATTGCTGGAGAAGGAAACCAGAACCATCCGGGCTTAATCAGACCATTCGACCACGAAATGTTTGGGAAATTGCGTACCGCCGGTGTCAATTTGGCCCGCCTCGCCCGGCGCGCGCCGAGGGCCATCCTTCGAAACGAGCGGTTTCAGGATCGTTGGTACGACGGCGCGGTTGATGTGGGCGCCGAAACATCCGTGCATACCGTATCCCCAAAGAATATAGTCGCCCCAAGGCCTGCCGGGGCGAAACGACTCCGGAGAATCGATCTTCAGCGGATCGAACATCGCGGAAAGCGTGGCCGCCATGACCATCGTGTCTTTCGGAATTCTCTTGGCGCGCAAACTTCCTGCCGCGATCTTGGTATCGCAGGCGGCGCGCCGGATCAGGACCGGATTAATTGGATTAAACCGGAATGCTTCGAAAACATGCGCGGCGAACAAGGCATCGTCGCCGTTGCGGGCGGCCTGTTGCGCCGAGAAAAGCGCATCGGGCCGGTCAAGCAATTGGTCGAGCGCCTGAACGGCTGCGCGTGATATCGTCGGAATGGCGCCGATGAAAAGCCCAATCAAATTGTTGCGTATACCGAGATCGTCCATCCCGGGCAGGCCAGCCTTCTGCATGACGAGGCAGCGGCCGAGGACATCGTCCGCCGCCCCGCCCGACGCCTTGCGCTTGGCGATGGCGGCGTCGATCGCCGCGCAAGCCAATGACGCCGCGGCAAGAGCGTCGCGATCGAGCACCGGATCGGCTTGGAGATCGGCGAAAAGGTAACGGAACAGGAGCGTCGCCCAGTCCATCAGATCCTCGTCGGTAGCGCCGGTAATACCGAGATAGCCGGTGACGATAGCGGTCGGGACAGGCAGGCTCAATTCCGGCGGCACGTCGATGCGGCCGGCCTTGCCTGCGACGAGCCTTTCGGCAAGCGCCCGGGCATGTGGTTCGACCGTGCGCGCGACGTCGTCGCGCCGCATCGAAAGCCGCATGTTGGATACGTCGCGCGTATAAAGCGCCGAGTCCTGCATCCCGAGAAAGAAATTCTCGCCTCCGGTGATCGCCCGCATCCGCGGTTCGTAAACGACTTCGAAATCCGTGTTCCGGTCAAGAACCTCGATCACGTCGGCGCGGCGTGTCACGATCGCCGTGCCGTTTCCCGGATAAGAGGCGACGAATGTCCAAGGCACGCGAAGATTGGGCGCGAAGGCGCGCAGCGCGCGAAATCCGAGCCGCTGAATATAAGGATCGAAAAGCGCCGCCCCGATCTTTTCCCTGAGGCTTGAGCCTTGAGTCCGAAGCACCGCAACGGGAACTTGGTACAACGCAGCGAGCCCGTCGCCAATCATGCGAAGGCGTATCATGAGAACCTTGACGAAATTCGGTAAGACCATCGATGGCTCCTCCCCGGTTTCGCGTCGATTATGTGGGGTCGACCGCGCGCATCCCAATCATGCGCAAAGCGGTGATGCTCGGCACAAATAAATACTCGCCGCCGCGCGTCTCGACAAATTGCGGGACGCCGTCGGCAATGAATGGAGGATGGCCAGAGGAAGGATCGGCGGGGATCACAAATTTGGCCTTGGGGCCTTGGCCGGAGCCTGGCTCGCCTTGCGAATGGATTCCGATAATGGGGCAGGTGTCATTACCGGAGCGCGAAGCGAAGCCAAAATTGATCCATTGGCTCTGGACGAATTCGAACTGGCGAAACAGGCTCGCGCAATAGATGAACATCCCGATCCCATGCTCGGCTGCGTCGGAAACGCCTTCCGGCGAATGCCCGTAGGGTACGCCCCGGCGCAAAATGCGGCGGCGGTTGTTGATTGTCGAGGCGCTCCCGCCGAGAGGGTCGAGCATATCGCGCGTGTTTGCGCGGCGGATATGCGCGCCAAGCGGGCACTTTGTGCCGTCCGGGTCGTCCCGAAAAGCGAATTTGATCTCTGCCAGATAGCGGGCGTTTCGATCGGTCTGCGGATACTCCAGATTAAAATGCCTCCAATGCGCCGCAGTCGGCGCGAGCGATAAGGGAACGCCATCTGGCCACCGCCCTGCCATATTCGCCATGAGGGTCGCACGGGCATCAACTGGATCGCTAATGCCGAATATCGCACCAAAAGTTTTCGCGGTCACGTCGATGAATTGGCGGAACGCGGCGACATTTTCATGCAGCTTGCGGTAGACGAGAAATGTGCCGTTGCGGCTGAACGCATGGGGCAGCGCGGCGGGGGCAATTTCTTGCGATTCGTCTGGATAGCCGAGCAAGAATTCTCCCGTCGCGAGGGGCCGCCAATGGCCTTTGGCGTCGAGGGCGCCGTTGCCTTCCATAAATTTTTGCTCATAGCGGTTTGGATATTGGCCGTAGAACACCGGATCGCCTAAGCCGTCCTCGAAACCAAAGTGCTCTTTATAATTAGGCGTGGGCTTTCCGTCGGAGCCATAATCGAACAGCGCGGAAAACTCTTGATAAGGCTGTTCCGGCTGGCCCTTCCGATTGTGGCCGGGAAGCAGCCGGATGCCGCCCAATTCGCGGCAAAGTCCCTCGATCTGCCGCGTTCTTGCATCAAGTGCGGCAACGGGCGAACCGTCGGCTTTCATCTGGGCAAAGAGCGAAATCAAAATATGCATGCGGTTTCTATCCGTGCCGCCACCGTTCCACACTTCGTCCCAAGCATCCTTCCAATTGGGCCCCGCAAAATCGTCGCCCAGCATCGGTGCTCTTTTGGCCATCCCGTCCATGAATTCGTCGGGCATGCCGCGCAGCGTCCTTGTCCCCACGCCGAGCGCGGCCAGGCCTTCGAAGGTGATGGCAATATTGACGGCGGCCTCGGGTCGTTGGACTGTAATCTTGCCGGTCGGAATGTCTTGCCGCGACTTCCATCGCAATGCCGTCGTGACCAGCGGCAAGAGCTTCGTCACAAACCTGCGTCCGGAATCGCCATTGTCGATGTGAAAGAGCATGATCCGGCCTTTGGGAAAACCATGCCGCCCGTAACCGGTGAGAATGTTGCCTTGGATATCCGCGAGATCGAGCGAGACGCGCATATTGGATCTCTCAAATGCCGTAGACGCCTGGCTGCTGGGTTGGCGCCTCAACGTTCTCGGGACGGTTTGCGGCGAGGAATTTGCCAAAAGCGGCGTAAAGCTGATCGGGCGTACTCGCCGCGTATCCTTGATTGTCGATTGCAAATTGGGTGAAAGCTCGTTGCAAATAGAGGGCCTTCAGAACCGAGGGGAGAATCGAGTCAGGTGCCGCCGGATAGGGTTTTGCGCCGGCGGTCATGATGCTCCTATAGGCAGACCACACAATGAGGGCCAACGCAGCGAAGCCGATCAGTAGGGGAATAAGCTTCCCAATGAAGAGAAGAACAGCAACAACAGTAGTCGCAGCGGCGAGTCCAAGCAACGAGGCTAACCTTAGCACCTGCAGATTATCGAACCCCAGCCAGGACGGAAGGTGCGGATCCTCCACGTAATAATCGTTCCACGACATCGTCGTTTCGATTTGGCAACTGCCGATATATTGCGCGAAGGACGCCGCGTCGCGAACCGTTTCGTCAAATCCAACGCAGCAGCCGAATATGCTCTTTAATTCGCTGCCCATCGTGCCCCAGAGGGTGGCGAGATAAGAATCCCGCTCGGTATCCGCGCCGCTTTCCGCGTCGAAATCCACCAAAAAGAAGAGAAACGGACAAGTGAGATGGTCCTGCGGATTCGCGACCGTCGGGTCGATATTCTTCAAAAACATCAATACGACATTCTTTTCTTCTCGCCCATTGTAGGCAACGTCGTCGATAATCCCGATGCGTACAAAATGATTCCGCGTGTTGCGCGCAAAGGGACTTTGGCTGTGGCGGGGAACAGGCCTCTGTCCGATCACTGGCAGCGTGGCGAGCCGGTCGCGCAGCACATTGACCGGTGTATTGACCCCAGCTCCATCGGCAATCAGCTCCTTCTTTATGGGAGCGAGGACTGTCAGGAAATAATGTCCGCCATCGAATGTGGGCATGAACTTCCCCCCTTTGGCACGCTGAGCGAACTAGACGAGCGCCGCGGCACCATTCTGCCCCGGCCCGGTGAACTCGTCGCGGTTGGCGTCGGCGTTGATCGTGTCATTGCTCGCGACCGGCGCGTATCCCTGATAGCCGAGATCGTTCTGCACCTTGCACAGCGCCGCGATATAGGCCTTTTGGAAATCCGCGGGCGTTAAACTCTCATGCTGCTTGGCCATCGCCAGAATTGCGCGCCGCACCCGCAACGCCGCCTTGATGTCGCGCTGTTCGGCACCTGGTGTCGCATTGTAGTAATAATCCGCGTCGATCTGATTTACCCTTATGTAGTCTTTAAAAGGCGTGCTTGGGATCGACTGCGGGAATTGGGTGCTCGCAATCCAAGCTCCATCGACGCCAATCGGGTTGCCATCCGAAAAGGCGTCGAGATACTGGTCCCAGGTGCCGTTGAAGTTGCTGGAGAACAGCAGATAGTCGTTGCCCAGCTTCTGCTTTCCCTGGCCGAGATCTGGCCATTGGTCGCGCTTGACGATCACCCAACGCGCGAAATGGATGAACTCCAAGCCGCGCAGCGGCAATGAAAAGGCCGGAATTGCGCGGCCTATCATATAGCCGAGCCGCTGGATCCACGTCAGCCACGGCCGCATCGGCGTGATGACATTCATAATTTCAGCTTTGCCGGCGATGTTAGACATCGTCCCCTCCCAGCCTCGCAGGCAATGTTTTAATTATATCGTCAAGCCTGAGCCGGGGCAATTATGCGCCTCTTTTGGACCCTATGGCAAGGCTCTCCCTTGGCGCGATCAAAGGCGCGGCGGTGAAGGCGCACCTGCGGCAAAATAGTCTATCTGGAAACCAATTTTTATCGGGTTCGTGTCTAGTTCGTACACAGTGAAACGAGGCATTGCAAAATGACGCCAGCTGCATCGACACCGGCCGCATCGGCTTCGCCTGCATTACCCGAAGAAACCCAGCCACCCCATCCTGGGGCCTCGAGGGGACAGGATTCGAGCGACGCTGGCGCTTATCTTAATCAATTCAAAGAGATTGTGGAGTTGATCGAGCGCCTGCCCGGCGCACCGGAGTTAATCGGCGATCTATTGAACTGGCGGCCGACGAGCTATAATGATTATCTTGCTGCTCAGGCGATGTCTGGCCTCGCGTCCGCGACGTCTATGCCTCCTTGAACCGACACTCGGGAAAGCGATTCGCCGGCCTCGCCGGGGACCTCGACTCTAAGGCGCTGGGCGCCGCCGTGCTCATCCGGCACCACTATAAGACCCACGGGGAAGCACGTCCCGACATCATGCTGGAAATTTGCGACCGCGCGGGAAAGAATCTGCGCGAGGCGCTTGGCAAGGCAAGTTCCCTCGCCAAACCCAGGCCGGGCGAGGACGCCATTTCATCGGAACCCTACTAAGCTTAAGTGTGTACAGCCGCCGGCGCGCGATGAGTTGCCGCTGACACGGCTTGGCGAGGCGCTCTGCGGAGGCGCCTTTGCGTTTCCCGGCGGGTAGACTAAAACCCAAAGCCTGCCGATTCTCCTTCAAACGCGTTGCCCGCGCATGCGCCTATCCCGATATTTTCTACCGATTTTACGCGAGGTGCCGAAAGAGGCCGAAATCGTCTCGCACCGTTTGATGCTGCGCAGCGGGATGATTCGCCAGGAGGCGGCAGGCATCTACGCCTGGCTGCCGCTCGGCTTCCGCGTCCTGCAGAAGATCGCGCAGATCGTGCGCGAGGAAATGGACCGGGCGGGCGCAATCGAGCTTTTGATGCCAACCCTTCAGCTTGCCGATCTCTGGCGGCAAACCGGCCGTTATGAGGCCTATGGTCCGGAAATGCTGCGAATCGCGGACCGCCACAAGCGGGAATTGCTGTACGGTCCGACCAATGAAGAGATGGTCACGGAAATTTTTAGTGCCTATATCCGCTCCTACCGGGAGCTGCCGAAGATTCTCTACCACATCCAGTGGAAATTCCGCGACGAATTAAGGCCGCGCTTCGGTGTCATGCGCGGGCGCGAATTTTTGATGAAGGATGCCTATTCCTTCGATGTCGGCGAAGCAGCGGCACGCATTTCCTACAATAAGATGTTCATTACCTATTTGCGGATTTTTGCCCGCATGGGCTTGAAGGCCATACCGATGCGGGCCGAAACCGGACCGATCGGCGGAAACCTCAGTCACGAATTTATCATTCTCGCGGAGACCGGCGAATCGCCAGTCTATTGCCATGCTGGCGTCTTGGATTTGCCTGTCCCTGGCGACGACACCGGCTATGATTGCGATCTTGCGCCCATCATCGGTGAATGGACAAAATATTACGCCGCAACAGCAGACGTCCATGATCCCGAGCGGTTCGAGCGAGAGACGCCGGAGGCAAAGCGCATTCACACGCGTGGCATCGAGGTCGGCCAAGTGTTTTATTTCGGCGAAAAATATTCCAAGCCGATGCGCGCGCTCATCACCCATCCCGATGGAACCGAGCATCCCTGCCAGAGCGGCTCTTACGGCGTCGGCGTGTCGCGTCTAGCCGGCGCCATCATCGAAGCAAGCCATGACGACAATGGAATCATTTGGCCCGAAACCGTCGCACCGTTCAAGGTTGGACTAGCCAATCTCAAACCAGGCGATCGCGAAGCCGACAAGGCGTGCGAAGAGATTTACGGCGCGCTTCAAGCTTCGGGAGTCGAAGTGCTCTATGACGATACGGATGAGCGGCCGGGCGCCAAATTCGCGCGCCTGGATCTGATCGGTCTGCCTTATCAAATCATTGCCGGTCCCAAGAGCCTGGCCGAGGGGATGGTGGAACTCAAGGTGAGGGCAACCGGCGCGCGCAAGAAGCTCGGCGTCGCCGCAGCAATCGCGCAATTCGCGGGCCGGTGATGGAAGCCGCGAAGGAAACGCGCCCGTTCGCGCCGTTCGAATGGATGATTGCTGTGCGTTATCTGCGTGCACGGCGGCGGACGAGCTTTGTGTCGGTTATCGCGCTTTTCTCCTTCCTCGGCATTATGCTTGGCGTTGCGACCTTGATCGTCGTCATGTCCGTGATGAATGGTTTTCACAAAGAATTGCTGGAAAAGATCGTCGGCATCAACGGACATATTTTCCTCCAGGCCGCCGATGCACCCTTTGCCGACTATGACGAGGTGGTGCGGGAAGTCTCGGCAGTCCCCGGCGTCGAATTGGCGGTGCCGATGATCGAAAGTCCGGCGGCGGCTTCGACGAGCAACATGGCCTTCGCGCTCGTGCGGGGATTAAGGGAGGCCGATATCAAGCGCCTTCCGGCTATATCGCATAACGTCAAATTCGGCACGCTCGACGGTTTTGATGCGGCGGGTGGCGTCGTAATCGGCCAAAGGCTCGCCGAAAATCTCGGTCTTCGCATCGGCGACAAGGTCAAAATCCTGACCGCCAATGGGGCGCAAACGCCCTTCGGCGTTACCCCGCGCAGCAAGGTCTATCCGGTCACCGCGATCTTTCAGATCGGCATGGCAGAATTCGACAATCTCTTCGTCTACATGGCCTTTCCTGAGGCGCAAGGCTTTTTCAACAAGGACAACCAGGCAAGTGTGGTTGAAATTTTCGTGACCAAGCCGGAACAGATCGACGCCGTCAAAGACAGGATCGAGCGGGTTGTAATGCGGCCGATGATCATGACCGACTGGCGCGAGCGCAACAAAACTTTTTTCGATGCGCTCAACGTCGAGCGCAATGTGATGTTCGTTATCCTGACATTGATCGTCCTCGTCGCCGCACTCAATATTGTCTCGGGCCTCATCATGCTGGTCAAGGACAAGGGCCGGGACATAGCGATTTTGCGCACCATGGGCGCGACGCAAGGCGGCGTCATGCGGATTTTTCTCATAACTGGCGCTTCGATTGGCGTTGCCGGAACGATTGCCGGCTGCCTGCTCGGCCTTCTTCTTGCAAGCAATGTCGAGGCCCTGCGCCAATTTTTAAACCGGCTGCTTAATGCGAATTTGTTCCCGGCGGAGCTATATTTTCTCTCGCGTCTGCCTGCGCTCGTCGATTGGCGCGATGTCGCCACCGTCGCTGGAATGGCTCTGGTGCTCTCCGTGCTGGCAACGCTCTACCCGTCCTGGCGTGCGGCAAAGCTCGATCCCGTCGAAGCGCTGCGTTACGAATAATCATGGCCCTGTCGGCGCTCCATCTCGCAAAGGTCGAACGCCGCTATAAGCAGGCTGGCGCGGCCCTGGAGGTTTTGCGCGGCGCCGATTTTTCCCTTTGGAGCGGGCAGTCGGTGGCGCTCGTTGCCCCATCGGGCGCGGGCAAATCGACTCTCCTCCATATTGCGGGCTTGCTCGAGCGGCCAGATAGCGGCGAAGTCTATATCGCCGGCGAGCCCACCATCGCGATGGCCGACGATGTGCGCACCGCGATCCGCCGCGGCAAGATCGGCTTTGTTTATCAGTTCCATCATTTGCTGCCCGAGTTTACGGCGCTCGAAAATATCATGCTGCCGCAGATGATCGCCGGGCGTTCCCGTGCCGAGGCGAAAGACCGCGCGGCGCAATTGCTGCGCTACCTCGGACTCTCCAAGCGCGAGAGCCACTTGCCGTCAGAGCTTTCCGGCGGCGAGCAGCAGCGTGTTGCGATCGCGCGCGCGGTTGCCAACGCCCCCGGTATTTTGCTTGCCGACGAGCCAACGGGCAATCTCGATCCGAAGACCGCGGCCCATGTTTTTGAGGCGCTCGCTGCGCTGATTCATGCCACTGGGCTTGCCACTTTGGTTGCGACCCACAACATGGAGCTTGCCGCCCGCATGGACCGGCGCGTGACGCT
>JBPYDY010000143.1:0-3462 GCA_051986155.1 Methylocella sp. | reverse complement strand
TCTGCGGGTACCTATTTTGGTCTTAATTTTCCGGCCATTCGACTTGGCAGGGATTGTTATCATGAGCTCGCCCGCTGCGCATTTGGTCGCGGTTCACGAGGGGCAACCCACGCTGCTTCGCTCGCTTGCGAGCGTAAACCTATCCCCGGAAAACGCAACGCTCATTGGTCACTTTGTTGAGGACCGCAATTCCCGGCGCAGAATTTTTCCGACGGTCGATTTCGGCAAATCGTCGCGGAACTCGACATATTTCGGAACCTTATAACCGGCGAGTTCGCGCCTGCAGAAATCGCGCACGGTGTTTGCGTCGAGCGCCGGATCACTGCGCACGACAAACGCCTTGACAGCTTCCCCGGTCGCAGCGTCGGGAACTCCGACTGCGGCACATTCCTTGACCCCAGGAAGCCTGGAGAGGACGGCCTCCAATTCGTTCGGATAGACATTGAACCCGGAGACGAGGATCATATCCTTCTTCCGGTCGACGATCCTGAAATAGCCCTCCGCATCCATGGTTCCGATGTCGCCGGTGTAAAGCCAGCCGTTGCGCAGGACGTTTGCCGTCTCCGCCGGTTGGCGCCAATAGCCTAGCATGATCTGCGGCCCGCGCGCGACGATCTCACCAGGTTCACCAACCGCAACTTCGCTGCCTTCGTCGTCGACGCATCGCAGCTCGGTCGAAGGAAGCGGCACCCCGATCGTTCCAAGTTTCTCTCGTCCGGCGGGGTTGCAGGTGAGGACAGGAGAAGACTCAGTCAGCCCATATCCTTCAGCCACAGGAGATCCTGTGACCTCTTGCCATCGCCAAGCGACGGCATCCTGCAGAGTCATCCCCCCGGCAAGCGCTACGCGCAAGCTCTTCGGCGGTTTGGCGCAAAACCAAGGCTCATTCAATAACCCATTGAACAAGGTGTTCACGCCGATGACACAACTTACCGGCTCCTTTTCGAACGCTTTTTTAAGATTGCCCAACGGCCGCGGGTTGGGGATCAGCACATTCTGCGCGCCGCACCGGAAAAAGCCGAGCAAATTCACGGTGAATGCGAAGATATGGTAGAGGGGCAGCGCGGCCAGCACGTGGTCGCTTTCGCGCATGTCATCGCCCCTAAAACTTACGAATTGCTCCACATTCATGAGGAGATTGCGGTGCGTCAGCATCGCGCCTTTGCTCGTGCCCGTGGTGCCTCCCGTATATTGGATACAGGCTATTGCGGCCGGTTCGAGTCCCTTGGCATAGTGCTTGACATTGGTACCGCGATTGACGTGTTGCGCGCCCATGGCCAAAGCTCTGGCAAACACCGTATGGCGGAACCGCGGAACGGGCAGTTGTTTCTTGATGTATTTCTGCACGAATCCGATCAGGCGCCGTGACGCCATCGGAAACAGGCTCGCGGCCTCGGTCAGAATGACATGCGGAATTGGAGCTTCTTTGAGGGCCTCGCCCAGCCGATCCGCGAACACGTTGATCGCCACGATCGCCGATGGTTCTGCATCTGCAAACACATGCGCCATCTCATGCGCCTTGTAGAGCGGATTGACATTGACCAGCACGCAGCCGGCCTTAAAGATGCCGAAGGCGGCGACCGGATAGACGAGGCCGTTTGGAATCTGAACGACGACTCTCTCCCCTGGCTCGAGCAGCAGCACTTCACGCAAATAGGCCGCGAAAGCGTCCGAAAGCTTGTCGATTTCAGCAAAGCTCAGGCTTGCCCTCATGCCATTCGGCATGACGGCCGTAAATGCCCTTGCAGCACCCCTCCGCGCCGCCAACTCGGGGGCCAGATCTCCGATCAGCCTGCGGGCCGTTGTCTCAACGCGGGCTGGAACCCCCATGGGATAGGCGGCGAGCCACGGGCGGTCTGCCGCAGAGACAGTTTTGGCGCTTGGCACCCCTTCGTCCATCGGCGATTCCCAAAATTGCATTGCACTGTTAAACTTAGCGCTGTCACGATAGTATCACATAGCGGCGGCGAAATGAGTCGCCAAATTGGTCGGGCTGCCGCGCTGGCGGCGCAGGTTTAAGCGGCGTAGTTCTGAGGCGTAGTTTTACATGGAGCACCTTGCACTTGGCTGAACAAAAAAAAACCAACTGGATTCACGTCTCAACTCTCGCGGCCGTCATGATCCTCGTCGGCACTGAGGTGGTCGGCGCTTCCTGGGCGGCCGGCTGGGCGCTGGGTGGCCTCTTGCAGCTCCCCCCCCTCATCAGCCGCATCATCGAGGCCGTATTTGCTTTATGCGGCTTCGTGCTCCTTTATTTTTTCATGCGCATCGCGATCCGCCACGAGCCTATCCGCTGACGCCATTTCTTCCCTCCTCCTCTCGTCTGCACATCAGGCCCGAGTTGCGCCAGCAATATGTCGGCCCGCAGCCACAAGGAATTTGAGTGATAACTGCACTTAACCGCAGGGCGCTGATGAAAGCCGCGGCGGCGTTCGGTCTTTTGCCTTTCGGCGCCAAGAGGGGCTGGCCTGCGGCCGCGATGAAGCTTGGGCCGCCTGTGCCTTTTTCTTTCGATGGACTAAAGGACACGGCGCGGCGGATGGCAAACGGACCCCATATGGCTCCGCCGCGGCCCGCCGCCGATATTGTTGCCAAGATCAATTACGAGACCTGGGGCAAGATCAAGTTCAATATGGACCGGGCCCTCTTTGCGAGCGGGCCCGGGAGATTCCAGGTCAGCTTTTTTCACCTGGGATTGTTTTTTCCAAAGGCGGTCGAAATGCATGTGGTCTCGGGCGGCGCCGCGCGGCAAATCATTTACGACCAAGCCTATTTCGACATGCCGGAGGACTCGATTGCAAGAAAGCTGCCGCAGGGCGCAGGCTTTGCCGGATTGCGCGTTCAGGAACCGCGCGGCGGCGCTCTCGATTGGCGCAAGAACGATTGGGTCGCTTTTCTCGGCGCCGATTATTTTCGTGCAATCGGCGAATTGCGCCAATATGGACTTTCGGCCCGCGCGGTCGCGCTCGATGTCGCCGTCGCGGGCAAGGCCGAGGAATTTCCAGACTTCACACGGTTCTACATCGACGAAGCGGAGCAGGAAGATTCCGTCACGATTTACGCCCTGCTTGAAGGCCCGTCCATCGCGGGAGCCTATCGCTTCGTGCTCCGGCGCGCCAAATCGGTCGTAATCGATATTGACCAGGCCTTGTTCTTGCGCGGTCCCATCAGCCGCTTTGGCCTCGCGCCCATGAGCTCGATGTTCTGGTTCTCCGAGACCAAAAAAGAAACGGCCATCGATTGGCGCCCGGAGGTCCATGATTCCGACGGGCTCGCGCTCTGGATGGGCTCAACAGGCGAGCGCATTTGGCGGCCGCTCAATAATCCGCCGCGCCTCATGACGTCGTCTTTTCTCGACGAAAACCCGCGCGGCTTTGGGTTGTTGCAGCGCGACCGCGTCTTTGACCATTACCAGGATGGCGTCTTTTACGACCGCCGCCCAAGCCTTTGGGTCGAGACGAA
>JBPYDY010000142.1:0-2410 GCA_051986155.1 Methylocella sp. | reverse complement strand
CCCGCAGACACTAAGTCAGCCTCTTCACCATACATAAAAAAGGCTGGCTCGAACCCTTTTAACTGTCGCCAAAGTTTCTGGTCGATCAGTAAAAAACAACCTGTCACGATGTCGACAGCACGAGGCCGAGAAAGCAAAAATTCGTTCCCAAACCCGCAGATTTGATTCATCAAGCGAACTGAGGGCGCAAAGCGACAACTCGCCGTCAACCGAAAGCTTAGCCTGCAGACATAAAGACTTGCTTATATCTTTATTGCTTTTCTGCCCCTCGTCTGCTATTGTTGCGCTTGTCTTTCTCGCTGGAGACCCCATGACCCACGCCTCTCTTGATTACGCCATCGCCAACATCGAGCTCGCCTCCTGGGGCCGCAAAGAAATCGCCATTGCCGAGACGGAAATGCCGGGACTGATGGCGGTGCGCGCCGAATACCGCGCGAGCCAGCCGCTCAAGGGCGCGCGAATCGCCGGATCGCTCCATATGACGATTCAGACCGCCGTTCTGATCGAGACATTGAAGGCGCTGGGCGCGGATGTGCGCTGGGCCTCCTGCAATATCTATTCGACTCAGGACCATGCCGCAGCGGCGATTGCCGCGGGCGGAACGCCGGTGTTCGCCATCAAGGGCGAGAGCCTCGCCGACTATTGGGACTATACGCATAAGATTTTCGAGTGGAGCGATGGCGGCACGCCGAATCTTGTCCTCGATGACGGCGGCGACGCCACCTTGCTCATTCATCTTGGCATGCGCGCGGAGGCAGGCGATACGGAATTTCTCGCCAAGCCCGGCAATGAGGAGGAGGAAATCCTCTTTGCCGCGATCAAGAAGCGGCTTGCCTCCAGTCCGGGGTGGTACGGCAGATGCGGGCGCGCCATCAAAGGAGTCAGCGAAGAGACGACAACTGGCGTCAACCGGCTCTATGTCATGGAACGGGACGGCGGCCTTCTTTGGCCGGCGATCAACGTCAACAATTCTGTCACTAAGTCGAAGTTCGACAATCTTTACGGCTGCCGCGAGTCGCTGGTCGACGGCATTCGCCGCGGGACCGACGTGATGATGTCGGGCAAGGTCGCGATGGTCGCGGGATTTGGCGGTGTCGGCAAGGGTTCGGCGGCGTCGTTGCGCAACGCCGGCTGCCGGGTCATGGTTTCGGAGGTCGATCCAATCTGCGCCCTTCAAGCAGCAATGGAGGGGTATGAAGTCACCACAATGGAAGATGCCGTGCCGCGCGCCGATATTTTTGTGACCTGCACCGGCGATATCGACGTCATTACGGTTGACCACATGCGGGCGATGAAGGATCGGGCCATCGTCTGCAACATCGGCCATTTCGATTCCGAGATCCAAGTCGCCGGCCTGCGCAATTTCAAATGGCATAATGTCAAGCCGCAAGTCGACGAGATCGAATTTCCGGACGGCAGGAGGATCATACTTTTGTCGGAAGGCCGCCTCGTCAATCTCGGAAACGCGACAGGCCACCCTTCCTTCGTGATGTCGACGTCATTCACCAATCAGATCTTGGCTCAAATCGAGCTTTGGACAAAGCAAAGAGAGTATGACCGCAAGGTCTACACGCTGCCGAAGCATCTCGACGAAAAGGTTGCCTCCTTGCACCTTGGCAAGATCGGGGCAAAGCTCACCAGGCTCACCCCGGCGCAAGCAAAATACCTCGGAGTGGCGGAGGCCGGGCCTTTCAAGCCGGACCATTATCGTTACTGAAGCCCGTTTGGAAAAGACGAGGTGTGCAGTTGCCCAAGGAGGGGGCACTTTGGCCGGTGTGCGGTGGCGTTTGCTGCGCAACCGGACGCAGCACTTGTGCCCAATTGGGTTATTTTAAATTGAAGCGGAAAACATTATTCTCCGCGCTAAACTGGCGCAAAAGAATGCTCCCGTTCCAAAAAACGCCTGAGCTTAGGTGCCCGGGCGGGGAGCAGGTGCCGAAATAATTGGTAGAATTTTAGTGCGGCGTCAGCGGAAGTTCCGCACGGAACCTCGGGGCAGGCTTATGGATTTTTAAATTGTTGAGGCTAAGGGTGGGCTCGCCGCGGTTGGAGCGTAGCCGTTTCCGCGAGGGACGTTTGGCGATGGCGCAAAAGCATTTTGGAACGGACGGCATTCGAGGCCTGGCGAACGCCAAAATCACGCCTGAGCTTGCCATGAGGGTTGCCCAGGCGACGGGGATCGTCTTCCAGCGCGGCGAGTACCGGCATCGCGCCGTGATCGGCAAAGACACGCGGCTCTCCGGCTATATGATCGAAAATGCTCTGGTCTCGGGATTTACCTCGGTCGGCATCGACGTTCTTTTGCTCGGGCCAATGCCGACGCCCGCCGTTGCGATGCTCACCCCTTCCATGCGGGCGGACGTCGGCGTCATGATTTCTGCCTCTCACAATCCTTTTGAAGACAATGGGA
>JBPYDY010000141.1:0-3242 GCA_051986155.1 Methylocella sp. | reverse complement strand
TTCACCATAAATGGCATTGCAAGCTTCGCCTTGTT
Organism: Methylocella sp.; assembly: GCA_051986155.1. Taxonomy (GTDB): domain Bacteria; phylum Pseudomonadota; class Alphaproteobacteria; order Rhizobiales; family Beijerinckiaceae; genus Methylocapsa. Next base: position 3,207 of record JBPYDY010000141.1, on the reverse strand, counting down.
TGCCAATCAGCGCCATTGAATACCGCCTCGTATTTGCGGCGCGTAGGGCGCGCGCCTTATACTTGACAGGCAAAGGGGTGAACACCTAAACGGAAGATGCCCTGGCCTATTGCGCATGACCGACAAGCCAAATCTACGTATTTTCCTTTGCGCGCCGCGCGGTTTCTGCGCCGGTGTCGTGCGCGCTATTGATGCAGTGGAGGAGGCGTTACGCATTCATGGCGCGCCTGTCTATGTCCGCCACGAAATCGTACACAATAAATTTGTCGTTGAAGGGCTCAAAGCTAAAGGCGCGATCTTTGTCGAGGAATTGGACGAAGTGCCCAATACGAGCCAGCCGGTCATTTTTTCCGCGCATGGCGTGCCAAAGTCGGTCCTTGAAACTGCTCAGACGCGCAACATCTTCGCTATCGACGCAACCTGCCCGCTGGTTACCAAGGTGCACCGCGAGGCTCAGCTCCATCACCGCCAGGGCCGCCATATCATACTCGTCGGACATGCCGGCCATCCCGAAGTCGTCGGCACGTTCGGGCAATTGCCGAAAGGTGCCATCACACTGGTGCAGACCCCTGAGGACATCGAGAGCTTCCGGCCGCCGAATGAGGCCAGGCTTGCCTATGTCACCCAGACGACGCTGTCGGTCGACGACACGCGTGCGATGGTCGCCGCCCTCATGCGGCGGTTCCCAAATATCGTTGGACCGCATCGCGAGGACATTTGTTATGCGACGACCAACCGCCAGGAGGCGGTCAAGCGTGTGGCGCCCGTCGTCGACGGCTTGCTTGTGGTCGGCTCTTCCAATTCCTCGAATTCGCAACGGTTGAAGGAAGTCGCCGAGCGCGCGGGATGCAAGCTCGTCCGGCTCGTCTTGCGCGCGGAGCATGTTGAATGGGATCTGTTTGGCGCTATCTCTTCTCTCGGGGTCACGGCCGGAGCTTCGGCGCCCGAGGTTCTCGTTGAAGAAATATTGGATGCGTTCGCACAGCGCTTCAATCTCGAGGTTGAGACCGTGTCGACTGCGGATGAAAGCGTCTTTTTTCCAATTCCGCGCGAATTGCGCCGGGCAGCCGCAAGCTAGCAGTAAGGCGCCCGCCGGTGCCTGGCTGCTTTACGCGAACAGAGCCTTTGGCCGTCCAACATTACGATCCGTTGACTGAATTACCGGCGGTTCTCATCGGGGGGCCGACGGCGAGCGGCAAGAGCGCCTTGGCCCTTCGCTTGGCTGCGGCCCTCGGTGGCATGGTGATCAACGCAGACTCCATGCAAGTCTACCGCGACCTTCGCGTGCTGACCGCGCGCCCGGGCCCAGAGGACGAGGCCGCGGTCCCGCATCTTCTTTTCGGCCATGTGGATGGGGCGGTCAACTATTCCACCGGCCTTTGGCTTAAAGACGCATCGCTCGCGCTTGCCGAGGCCAGACGCAAAGGACTGTTACCCGTTTTCGTTGGCGGCACCGGACTTTATTTCAAAGCCCTGACGCAAGGGCTGTCCGCGATACCCGAGATTCCAGATGAGGTGCGTGGCACGGTTCGAGCTTACGCGAGAACCCTATCCGCCGCCGAATTGCATGCGCAACTGATGCGCAGGGATCGCGAGACCGCCGCCCGCCTTCGCCCAAGCGATCGGCAGCGCATTTTGCGCGCGCTCGAGGTTGTTGAAACGACGGGAAAAGGCCTTGCATCGTTCCAAGGCGTGCGGGCGGCGCCGCTTCTCGACCCGACAAAAGTCTTCGCATTGTTTCTCGCCCCGGTAAGGGAAGCGCTGAAAGCAAGAATCGACGCGCGTTTCGAGGCCATGCTGCAGACTGGCGCGCTGCAAGAGGCGGCGGCGCTGCGCAAACGGCGCCTCGATCCGGCGCTTCCGGTCATGCGCGCGCATGGCGTCCGGCAGCTCATTGTCCATCTCAACGGCGAAGTTTCACTCGGTGAGGCGGCAAGGCTCGCCAAGCGCGATACGCGCACTTATGCCAGACGGCAATTGACCTTCGCCCGCCACCAGCTGCCGTCCTTTCATTGGGCAGCGCCGGAAGAGGCAGAAGCGCTGGTGCTTGCGGCGTGCTGTACTGTTAGTGCCGCCAAAAAATAAGCTGGCCGATGGAGATCAGGATTTCGGCCACGATCAAGATCACGATTGTTGCTTCGAGCCTGGTCGCCGTGTTGGCATCGATCATGTCGGTCAGCGTTCGCGTGGTCTCGACGATCGTATCGAGCTTGTGTTTTAGGGTCTCGCCCCGTTCCTTGAGTTCATATTCGTCTTCGAGCCTTGTGTAGAGCCGCTCGAGATCGGGCCTATCCCACAGCACGTCGGGCTTTTCCTCGACGGCCACGCGGCCGGAGACGCGGTGCTGAACGAGAAGCGTCTGGCCGATCAGTTTCAGCATCACGCGCCGCCGCCATGGCGGCCTGCCCCTTCGCGCGAGCTCCGCCGCAAAGGGTTCGATAATGTCAAAGACGGCGTTGACCTCGCGTTCGTCGCGCCCGAGCGAGACGCTTTTGGCAAGCGCATCGGCAACGACGAGAAGCCGCTGGGGGGAGAAATCCTTTATTGCCAGGTTACCTCCTGACGAGAACTTGTCGTCAAACTCGGGAGAGATTTCCAAGATTGCGGTTTCGTCGTCGACATGTTGGTGCGGCCCGGTGAGGCGCAATTTGATCTGGCCAAGCACTTCGTCTTCTTCGAGCGGAGACAGGCCGATCATGACCGCGACGCCAAAACGGTAGAGCGCGACAAAACCATTGGCGCCCGCGAGAAAGGCGAGCGGGGTCGCCGAGATCATGTCGGAGCGTTCGAGGCCCGCCGTTGCAATCCGGTCGCCGAGAAGCAGAGCGCGGGCCCGCACCTTTGTGGGACTCGGGGAAGCAGGAAGCGCTTGTTGCGGATTGGTCATGGCATCTGTTGGGCCGGGAAAATCAGGAGAAGCCTCGTTTGGCGACGCGATCAGGGTTTCGCCACGCTGTGCCCCGGCTGCCCACGAAGAATAGACCGGCGATCTTTCCTCCTACAAGCCATATTGACGGCAGCCCTTGTATCGGCTAGTTGTTGCCAAACTGTCGGGGAGGGTCTTGGCGTGAAAATCATCCTCAGCGTAGCGCGGGCGCCGGAGGGGCGGAGCTAGGCTCCGGGTTTCCCTTATCTGGCGCAATCCCAAGGCCCATCGGGGCCTTTTTTGTTGTCGGGAGGCAAAATTTGACTTGCCCGGAACGAAAG
>JBPYDY010000140.1:0-5869 GCA_051986155.1 Methylocella sp. | reverse complement strand
CGGGTGGCGGACGCGCATGGAATGCCGCCCACCATGCCTTTCTGGCTTGGCGAAGCCCCTGGGCGCACAGACGAATTGTCGTATTCGGTCTCCCGCTTGCGGGCGGAGATCGCGGAGCGCCTGCAGCCGAATTCGACTGCCGAGGATGCTTTGCAGTGGCTTTTGGGCGAAGCGGGGCTAAGCGACCACGCCGCGCACGAACTCCTCGACTATCTTGCGGCGGCCAAGGCGGCGCTCGGTTGCCTGCCGACGCAGCAGACGCTCGTGTTCGAGCGTTTCTTCGATGAATCGGGCGGCATGCAGCTCGTCATCCATTCGCCTTATGGCGTGAGGGTCAACCGGGCATGGGGGCTGGCGCTTCGCAAACGATTTTGCCGGAAATTCAATTTCGAGCTGCAAGCCGCCGCGACCGACGACAACATCCTGCTTTCGCTGACCGAAGCGCACAGTTTTGGGCTCAGCGAAGTGCAGCGCTATTTGAATGCCGCGTCGGTACGGCCCCTATTGACCCAGGCGCTGCTCGACGCGCCGATGTTCTTGACGCGTTGGCGTTGGGTTGCGGGCATTGCTCTTGCCTTGCCGCGGTTTCGTGGCGGCAGAAAAGTTCCGGCCTATCTCGCGCGGATGGATGCCGAGGATTTGGTCGGCGCTGTCTTCCCCGACCAGCTCGCCTGCGCCGAAAACATAATAGGCGAGCGCGAAATTCCGGATCATCCCTTGGTTCGCCAAACCATTGGCGATTGCCTTAACGAGGCGATGGACATCAAGGGCCTCGAATCTGTGCTTAAGGGGCTCGAATCGGGCGCAATTCGTTTGATTGCGCGCGATCTGACCGCGCCTTCGCCACTCGCCCTTGAAGTGCTGTCGGCGCGTCCCTACGCTTTTCTCGACGATGCGCCGCTCGAAGAGCGCCGGGCGCAAGCCGTCATGGCCAGGCGATGGCTTACGCCCAGCGCGGCGGCTGAGCTTGGCCGGCTCGACCCCGAGGCTATTGCTGCCGTGCGCGAGGAGGCGTGGCCCGATGCGGCTAATGCCGACGAATTGCATGACGCGCTCTTGTGGCTGAGTTTCCTGACCGAAGAAGAAGCACGAAATGGGCCGGGGTGGGCCGGCTGGCTCGAGGCACTCGCCCGGGAGAGGCGCGCGGCACGCGTGCATATTCCAGACGGAGCCCTCTGGGTCGCGGCAGAGCGGACGCCGCTCTTCAAGGCTCTTTGGCCAAAAGTAAGCCCGGAACTCGCAATTGCCGCGGCCGCCGGCCAAGGCGATGAGAGCTTGACGCCAGAGTCGGCTCTCATCGCAATTCTGCGCGGGCGGCTTGAAAGCCAAGGCCCAATCACCTCGGATGCGCTCTCCGCGCCCCTCGGAATGAACAAGGGTGATGTGCAAGCGGCCCTCGCGGCGCTTGAATCATCAGGCTTTGCCATGCGGGGGCGATTTTCGCCCGGGGCGAGCGGCGAAGAATGGTGCGAGCGCCGCCTTCTTGCGCGAATCCATGAGCGTACGCTCAAGCGCTTGCGGGCCGCGATCGAACCCGTCTCCGCGCGCGATTTTTTGCGCTTTCTATTTGCCTGGCAACGCGTTTCGCCCGGCACCCAGATGGAGGGGCGCGATGCGGTGACGACCATAGTGGAACAGCTTGAGGGCTTCGCCGCCCCGGCCGGTGCCTGGGAAAGCGAAGTTCTCCCCGCACGCCTCGCCAATTACGATCCCGCCTGGCTCGACGACCAATGTTATGCGGGGCGCATCAGCTGGGCGCGCATAAGGCCGCGCAGCGACCGGCCCGGTGCAGAAAACCATGCACCGGCGCCGCTGCGCACGACGCCGATCGCGCTGTTTTCCCGCCGTCACGCGCCACATTGGTCATTGCTGGGACCGTCACGAGATGCGGCCGAGCCAGGACCAAAGGCCCAGGTCATCGCGGAATTTTTGCGCGCGCATGGCGCCTCTTTTTTTGACGAACTCAGGGAAGGCACCGGCCTGTTGCGATCCCAGACCGAAGAAGCGCTTGCCGAACTGGTGGCGATGGGCCTTGTTGCCTCCGACAGCTTTGCCGGCCTGCGTGCTCTCCTCCTGCCATCGAACCGCAAGACGGCTGCCGCCGCTGCCCGCCGGCGCCAGCCGCGCGCAGCCTATATGGAGCGCGCAGGACGATGGGTGCTCGCGCGCCGAAGCCCGAGTTCCGCTGCCTCGGCGCAACAGAAAACGGAAGCCCTCGAGCACTTGGCCCGCGCCCTGTTGCGGCGCTATGGCGCCGTCTTCCGGCGCCTGCTCGAGCGAGAAGCCGGTTGGCTGCCGCCGTGGCGGGAATTGCTCCACGTCTATCGCAGGCTCGAGGCGCAGGGAGAGATACGCGGCGGCCGTTTCGTCGCCGGATTTTCCGGCGAGCAATTCGCTCTGCCCGAAGCGATAGGCAAATTGCGCGAGGTTAGCCGCGCGCCGCCAGCGGGCGAGACCATTTCGCTCTCGGGCGCCGACCCGCTGAACCTCGTAGGAATCTTGACACCTGGCACTAAACTGCCTGCGCTCGCCGGCAACCGCCTGCTCTACCAAGACGGTATACCTACGGCTCTGCTCGCTGGCGGGGCGGTGGAATTTCTCACCGCGCTTGATTCCGGCCGCCAATGGGAGCTGCAAAATGCCCTGCTGCGGAGCCCGCCTGCTCGCGCGAACAGGTCTTCGTCAAGCGAGACCGCCGATCTCATCTCGACCTGTTAGGCGATTAGGGCGAATCCAGGTTAACGCCAGCGCACAAATAGACCGGATTTACAAGTAGCAAAATCAACTCCGTAGCGGCTTTTCTGTGCACAAGGAATAACACCAGGGGTATATCGGTTGACAGGCTATGAGCGTAGCCACATGGTTGCCCCGAGCCGCTGGAGTGCTGAGAACACCCCCGCGGCTCTTGATCATCAATCCAGCAGGCGGATCAATGACCCAGGAAAATCTTATCACTTCCGCGCGGCTGCGCGAATCTTACATTACGATCCGGAAACCGGCCTCTGGGCCTGGCTTATCGAAAATAGGGGCTGGCGGAATCGGTTTGGCAAGTTAGGCGGCTATAACGTCATCTATATAGATGACCGTCTGTATCAGGCCGGCCGTCTCGCATGGCTCTACATGACGGGCGAGTGGCCAAAAAATCAGATCGATCACATCAATCGTGATCGCTTGGATGACCGTTTCTGCAATTTGCGCGCCGTCACGCATACGGAAAACATGCACAACAAGGCGCCGCGGCCACCAAAACCGCCGGCCACCACAAAGCCCATTCCCCGAAAGACCCTTATCACAGACCGGACCCTCCGCGGCTTGAACCCCGCTTCTGCTGGCAAGCGAACCGTAGTTTGGGATACGGCGGTCCCTGGCCTTTGCGTTCGTGTGACGGACAAGGGCAGCGCGTCCTTTTGCGTAATGCGCCGCGTCAAAGGCAGCCGGGCGCCAGTGCGCCGGACGTTGGGCATTGCCTGGACCGTACCGTTTCCCGCCAATGTGGCCCTCCCCTACCCGCTCGCAGCCGCTAGGGAGGCTGCCAGAGCTATGCTCCTAGACATGGCGCGAGGCATCGATCCGAAGGAAAAGCAAGCGGCCGAGCGCCGCGCAGAAGCAATCAAAAAGGCAAATTCTTTTGCATCGGTTGCCGAAACTTTCATTCAAAAACACGTGCGCGGACTAAAGTCCGGACACGAAATCGAAGCAACGATCCGGCGGGAGCTCATAGGTCGCTGGGGAAACAAGCCTGTGACGGAAATAACCCGCCGCGACGTCGTCCACATGCTCGAGGAAATCGCGGACGACGGCCGGCCCTATGCCGCGCACAAAGTCTTCACCATTGTGAGCAAGTTCTTTAATTGGGCGATCGGGCGCGACTTGTATGGGATCGAGGTGTCGCCGTGCGCGGGCGTCAAGACAAGCGAGATAGTTGGTCGCAAGGAACCGCGCCAGCGCGTCCTAAATGACGCAGAGATCCGGGCGCTATGGAAGGCGACGGAAGGCCTCGGCTATCCGGCCGCGCCATTTGTCCGGCTGTTGCTTTTGACTGGCCAGAGGCTCCGCGAAGTCGCGGGAATGTCATGGAAGGAAGTCGATCTTGAGAAATCGCTATGGACAATTCCGCCGGAGCGAATGAAGGGCGATCAGGCGCATGAGGTTCCGCTGCCTCCTGCAGCCGTCGAGCTCTTGAAAAGCTTGCCCCGCTGGCAGAGTGGCGATTATGTTTTCTCGTCCACTGGCGGCGCGGCCCCGATCAAAGGCTTTTCGAAACTGAAATCGCGGCTTGATGCGACCCTTGGCGACTCGGTGGCGCCTTGGCGGTTCCATGATCTGCGCCGGACAATGCGCACGGGCCTCGGCGCGCTGCCCATCCCATCGAATGTTTGCGAGCTTTGCATCGCGCACGCGCAGCCAGGTTTGCACCAGGTTTACGATCGTCATTCTTAGATCGAAAGACGGCGATGCGACGCAATGGGTTCGCGTTACTGTCTTTTCGGAAAGCGCCCAAACCGAACTCATGCGCCTTTCCGACGGCGATGCCATCAGCGTGCAAGGACCGCTCAAGGCGGAAATCTATACCGGCGATGACAATATTGCAAAGCTACCACTAAGTATAATTGCAGATTATATCTTGCCACTTCGGCAGCCGCCCAAGGAGCGCACGCCGAAAGACACCGCGCCGCCTGACGCGCGATCGAAGGCCGAACGCCAGTGCCGTTCATGGGCGAGCCCGGATGACGGGCCGAACGATCCGATTCCGTGGTGAAGGCGGCGAGCATGAAAAGCGACCGGTTTGACGATTCGAACCCAAATTATCCTGAGCATGTTTGGGACAATGTTGAAAAACGTTGGTTCCCCAAGGCGCACCCGGCCAAATTGGCGCGCAAGAACGGCAAAGCGAATGATGACGGCGGCCAACCAGTCCTGCTTCCTATGGAGGATATCAACATGGAAACGATCCAATGGATTTGGAAGCACTGGCTGGCCAAAGGAAAGTTCCACATTCTAGCCGGCGCGCCAGAAGCTGGAAAAACCACGCTTGGCCTATCGATGATGGCTGCAATTTCGGCGGGAGATTATTGGCCGGATGGCGCAAATCACCGGTAGTCTCGCCTTCGGCGCAATCGCGCGCGTTGTCATGCTCGCCGCCAAAAAGCAATCAGAAGAAGACAGCGGATCGCCCCGAATTCTCACCCGCGCAAAATCAAATATCGGACTGTCCGGCGGCGGATTCGGTTACGACATCGTTGCATCGCCGCTTTACGAGAGGCCAGATATTATAGCTACGAGAATCGCCTGGCATGATCCAATTGAAGGGACAGCGAGGGAATTGATGGCCGCGGCCGAGGCACAGGACGATAAGCAGGCCTCGCTCAGCAAGGCCGAGATAGCCGACAGGTTCCTGAAAAATGCGCTGGCCAAAGGCGAAAGGCCGCAGAAGGAAATCGAAGCTGCCGCATCCCTCGAAGGAATCTCTCACACGACCCTATTCCGGGCATCGCGCGGCGTGGTACATAAACGCAAGGACGGGAGAACCGGGGCTTGGTTCTGGAGCCTATGAAGCGAGGCTTCCCGAGTAAGATTGCCAAATTCGAGCAAGATTGCCAAAAACCCCAACACAAAATCTTGGCAATCTTGGCAACCTTGCCAAACCAAATGGCAACCTTGCCAACCGTAAATGACTGATATTATTAGAAGATTGCCATTCTACGGTGTGTCCGCAGGTTGAATGCGGATAGACCTAAAACCTTTAGCCCGATCAGCGATTTCCTTCTGCGGCCTTTCGCCTTTGGCCAGCGCATTTTTCAGGAACCTGTCGGCTATCTCGGCCTTGCTGAGCGAGGCCTGCTTATCGTCCTGTGCCTCGGCCGCGGCC
>JBPYDY010000139.1:0-9445 GCA_051986155.1 Methylocella sp. | reverse complement strand
ATGCGCGGCGCCAAGCCGACCAGACCCGGGGTGAAGGTGACGCCGAAAGGAACCGGATTTTTGCCGAGAGCTTCGGCAAGGACCCAGATTTCTTTTCCTTCTACCGGTCGATGCAGGCCTATGAGGCTGGATTGAAAAGCGGCGACACGCGCATGGTCATCAGCCCGAAGTCGGATTTTTTCCGCTATTTCGGCACGCCGAGCGGGCAGCCGGCCGCAGAGACAGCCTCTCCTAACCCAAGCCACCGGTAGAGCTCGATCGTGCAAAGCAGCGAAGGCGCCGGCTTGCGATTCGGCTTTTTACCGAGGGTCAGGAAAAAGGAACATGGCCGGGAAAAGCGAATTTGCGCCTTCCTTTGCATGGGACGATCCGTTCGATCTTAACGGCCAGCTCACCGAGGACGAAAGGCTCGCACGCGATTCCGCTCGCGCCTTTGCGCAACGCTATCTCGCCCCCCGTGCGACGCAGGATTATCTCGAAGAACGGTTCGATCGCGTGATCGTGTTGGAGATGGGCCGCGCCGGGCTCTTTGGCGCGACGCTCCCGCAGGAATATGGGGGCGCGGGACTGAGCCATGTTTCCTACGGGCTTACCGCGCGCGAGATCGAGCGCGCCGACAGCGGCTACCGCTCGCTCATGAGCGTGCAGTCTTCGCTGGTAATGCAGGCCCTGTTTGCCTATGGGAGCGAGGCTCAGCGCCGTAAATTCTTGCCGAGGCTCGCCAAGGGAGAGCTGATCGGTTGCTTTGGCCTCACCGAACCCGGCGCCGGATCCGATCCGCAGGCGATGTGCACAAGGGCGGAGCAGGCAGCGGGCGGGTACCGTCTCAGCGGCCAAAAGACCTGGATTACCAATAGCCCCGTTGCCGATATTTTGATCGTTTGGGCAAAATCGAGCGCCGATCAAGGCGCGGTCCGTGGCGTCGTTCTCGAGCGCGGAATGCCCGGTCTTTCGACGCCCGCGATTTCGCAAAAGCTGTCATTGCGGGCCTCGCCGACCGGCGAAATTGTGATGGATGGCGTCGCCGTGCCGGCAGAAAATGTGTTGCCTGGCGCAATGGGGCTCAAAGCGCCTTTCGGCTGCCTCAATCATGCGCGCTTCGGCATCTGCTGGGGCGCGATGGGCGCTGCGGAGGCATGTGTCGAAGCCGCGCGCGCCTACACGCTTCAACGCCGCCAATTCGGGCGGCCCTTGGCAGCCAACCAGCTCGTTCAAAAAAAACTTGCCGATATGCAAACCGAAATCGCGCTTGGGCTTGCGGCCGCGCTGCGTATCGGAAGGCTCATGGACGCGGGCACGCTCGCGCCGGAAGCGATCTCGCTTGTCAAACGCAACAATGCCGGCAAGGCCTTAAAGATCGCGCGCGTGGCGCGCGACATGTTTGGCGCGAACGGCATATCCGCCGCCTTCCCCGTCATGCGCCACCTCGCCAATCTCGAAACGGTAAATACCTATGAGGGGACAAGCGATATCCACGCGCTGATCCTTGGACGCGCGATTACGGGATTGCCAGCATTTTCCTGAGCTTCGCGAGTTTCCCGGCCATGATTGATCTTTATTGTTGGACAACCCCGAATGGCCACAAGATCACGCTTTTTCTCGAAGAGGCGGGGCTCCCCTACACGATCCATCCGGTTGACTTGAACCGAGGCGAGCAATTCAGGCCGGAATTTCTGAAAATTTCGCCCAACAATCGCATTCCTGCGATTGTCGACAACGCGCCTTCGGACGGAGGCGCGCCTGTATCAGTCTTCGAATCGGGCGCGATTCTCTTGTATCTTGCCGAGAAAACGCAGAAATTTCTTGCGCGCGGTTTGCGCGGGCGCACCGAAGTTCTGCAGTGGCTCTTCTGGCAGGTCGGCGGACTCGGCCCGATGGCGGGCCAGAATCATCATTTCAAACAATATGCGCGCGAGCAGCATCATTACGCCATCACCCGCTATCAGAACGAAACCAACCGGCTTTACGCCGTATTGAACAGACGCCTTTCGGATCGCGGCTTCGTGGCAGGCGATTATTCAATCGCCGACATGGCGATCTATCCGTGGATCGTTCCCTACGAGAGGCAGGGCCAGAGGCTTGAGGATACGCCGCATTTGAAACGCTGGTTCGAGTCGATCAAAGCGCGGCCGGCGACCGAGTGTGCTTATGCAAAGGCAGCCGAGATCAACAAAGCTCCGATCGCGCCTGACGAGGGATCATGGAGTATCCTGTTCTCCCAGACCGGAGCGCATGTGCGGTAATATGGCGGCACGAGATCCGGCGGCTTAGATCCCTCACCACTGCATGACTCCGCCAAGTTGAGCCAGCGGCTTGGGCCGTACAGTGGATCGCCCCGAGACACAAAGAATTTATGGAACCCCCGGCGAAGCAAATGTTTCAGCCATGCTTATGGCTTCGCAGCTCAAGCGCTCAATTGCCCTTCATGAGCTGCGTGCAATTCGAACCGGTGTGAGGAGAGTGCGATGAAACGCTCGGGTGTGTTAGTGGCTGCGGCCGTTTTGGGCGCGGCGCTGGTGGCGAGCGAGCCTGCCGCGGCCTTCCATGGCGGCGGCGGTTTTCACGGTGGCGGTTTCCATGGCGGCTTTGGCGGCTTCCATGGCGGTTTTGGCGGCGGCTTTGGCGGCTTCCACGGCAGTCCCATGTTCGCGGGCCGAAGCGCGGCGGTTGGCGCTTTCGGTCACGGAGCATTTGCTGGCCGCGGTTTCGGGCGTTTTGGCCGCTTTGGCAGGTTTCGCCGTTTCGGCCTCTTGGGCGGTTTCGGATACCCCTATTACGCCGGCTGGGCTGGGGCTGGGACTGGCCTTATTGGGACTATGCGGCTTATTGCAACCCCTATTATCCATATTATGGATATGGGTGCTATCCGTATTACGCCTACGGCTGGTAAGGGTACGGGTTTCGCGTAAAAGGTCGCGGCTGGCCGAGCCCAGCCGCGAAGCGGGGGATCCGAAAGGTTTGTACGCCGCCCGGCTGCGAAGGCGGGCGGCTCGCGGAGACGAGGCCGCACACCCTTTCGCGGATTCCGATGCACGGCTAACGCTCCAGCGCTGCCGCCATGCCGGCGCGCGGCTTGCTTTATTTCGCCAAATCTTCAGCCTATACGACACTTCGAAAATCCGCGCGCTGCCCGGCTGCGGCTCGCGGGAGTCTGCATTGGGAATGGATCTGGATGGCCGGACATAGCCAATTCAAAAACATCATGCACAAAAAGGGCAGGCAGGATGCGATCCGCTCGAAGCTCTTTTCCAAGCTTGCCCGGGAAATCACCGTTGCCGCAAAATTGGGCCTGCCCGATCCGTCCATGAATGCGCGGCTGCGCGCCGCCATACTTGCCGCCCGCGCCGAAAACATGCCGAAGGACAATATCGAGCGGGCCATCAAGAAGGCGTCTGGAGCCAACAGCGAGACCTATGATGAAGTCCGCTACGAAGGCTATGCGCCAGGGGGAGTAGCCATCATCGCCGAGGCCCTGACCAGCAACCGCAATCGTACGGCAGGCGAGGTGCGCTCATATTTTAGCAAAGCCGGCGGCTCGCTTGCCGAGACCGGTGCCGTCTCGTTTCTTTTCGATCATATCGGCCTCATCGAGTTCCCACGAAAGGCGGCTTCGGAGGAGGAGATGGTGGAAGCGGCAATCGAAGCCGGAGCCGAAGACTTTCAATCAAACGCAGAGACTCATGAGGTCATCACCTCGGTTGAAAGCCTGCGCGAGGTCGCGCAAGCGCTGGAAGCAAGATTCGGCGAGCCGCGCAAGGCAAGCTTGATCTGGAAACCGCAGAATACCATCAGCGTTGATGATGAAACCGGCGAAATGGTCCTGCGTCTCTTAGGCCAACTCGAAGACAATGACGACGTTCAAAACGTCTATGCAAATTTCGAGGTGTCCGACGGGCTTATGGCAAAATTCGCCGCCTCGTAGACGACTCGCGGCCCTTCTGGATAGACGAAATGGCTCGCGCAACGCGCTGCACGCATAATTTTGGGACGTGTGCGCAATCTATCTATTTGGCGCCGCTGCGGGCACCTTGCGGCGCCCAGCGGAGCGCCTCGACGCCTGGCAGCTTCTTGCCTTCGAGCCATTCGAGAAAGGCGCCGCCCGCCGTCGAGACATAAGTGAAATCGCCCGCTGCCCCTGCCTGGTTCAGCGCCGCAATCGTATCGCCGCCGCCAGCAATCGACTCGAGCGCGCCCACTTTGGTGAGCTGCCCCGCGACCTTGGCGATCGTCAACGTCCCGGTCTCGAAAGGCGCAACCTCGAAGGCTCCGACGGGTCCGTTCCAGACAAGCGTGCGGGCAGAAGCCAGGATCCCGACCGCCTGGGAGATGGTACGCGGGCCGATGTCGAGAATCATCTGGTCTTCGCCCACCGAATCGACATCGACGGTTCTGGTGCGTGCGTTGAGTTCGAGCGCCGTTGCAACGATTGCATCCACCGGCAGCACGAGCTTGCATTTACCGGCATCCGCTTCCGCCAGAACTTTCCGCGCAGCATCAACAAATTTGGGCTCGCACAGCGATTTGCCGATGCGTTTATCGGCTGCGAGCAGAAGCGTATTGGCCATGGCGCCGCCGACAAACAGATAATCGACCTGCCGCATGAGATTGCCCAAAAGCTCGAATTTGGTCGATACTTTAGCGCCGCCGACGATCGCCGCGAGCGGGCGCTTGGGGTCCGCGAGCATGCGTTTGAGCATCTCCAGCTCGAGCTGCATGCTGCGCCCCACATAGGCCGGAAGTTTGTGCGCAAGCCCTTCGGTGGAAGCGTGCGCCCGATGCGCGGTCGAAAAGGCATCGTTGACATAAATATCGCCAAACTCTGCCAACGCCGCGACAAAAGCCGGATCGTTTTCTGTCTCAGCGTCGTGAAATCTGGTGTTTTCTAAAAGAAGAATATCGCCATCCTTCATCGCCTGGACCGCGCATTTCGCGACCTCTCCCACACAGTCCGAGGCAAAGCCGATATAGCGCCCAAGCCGGCGCTCGAATTCGACCGCGACGGGCTTCAGCGAATTCATCGCATCGGGTCTGCCTTTGGGACGCCCGAGATGCGACAGAATGATGACCTTGGCTTTTTTGTCCGAAATCTCGCGAACATTGGCGAGCACGCGCTCGATGCGCGTCGAATCCGTAATCCTGAAATCTTCCATCGGGACATTGAGATCGGCGCGCACCAGCACGCGCTTGCCCGCAACATCCACATCGTCAAGCGTCCGGAAGACATAAAAAGGCGCGGGCCGCGTCACAGCAATTTTCCCATGACCGCGGCGACATCGACCATGCGGTTCGAAAACCCCCATTCATTGTCGTACCAGGCCATGACGCGAACGAATGTTCCATCCATGACCTTGGTCTGATCGAGATGCACGACCGCCGAATGCGGGTCGTGGTTGAAATCCGCCGACACATTCTTGCTTTCGGTAAAGGTGAGGATGCCTTTCATCTGCTGTTTTGCGGCGTGCCGGACAGTCTCTTTGATTTCGTCCTCCGTTGTCTTGCGCTTGGCGACAAATTTAAGATCGACAGCCGAAACATTTGGGGTCGGAACGCGGATGGCCGCGCCGTCGAGTTTGCCGTCGAGCTCGGGAAGGACAAGACCCAAAGCGCGGGCCGCGCCTGTCGTCGTCGGGATCATCGAAAGCGCCGCGGCGCGAGCCCGGTAGAGATCCTTATGATACGTATCGAGGGTCGGCTGGTCGCCGGTATAGGAATGGATCGTCGTCATGAATCCGGTTTCGATACCGATGGCGTCATTCATGAGTTTAGCAAGCGGGGCGAGGCAGTTGGTCGTGCAGGAGGCATTGGATACAATGAGATGGTCTCGGGCCAGCTTGGTGTGATTGACCCCGAAAACCACGGTCAGATCCACATTGTCGCCCGGCGCGGAGATCAGCACGCGCTTTGCGCCCGCCTTGAGATGAGCGGAAGCTTTTTCCTTCGAGGTGAAGACCCCGGTGCATTCGAGCGCAATGTCGACCTCGAGCTCCCTATGCGGCAGCTCCTTCGGATCGCGGATCGCGGTGACCTTAATTGGTCCTGCGCCGCAATCGATAAAATCTTTACCGGTTTTGATTTCGCCCGGAAACCGGCCATGCACCGAATCGAAGCGCAGCAGATGGGCGTTGGTCTCGACGGGCCCAAGATCGTTGATCGCGACGATTTGTATCTCGTTGCGCTTCGACTCGACGATTGCGCGCAAGATATTGCGGCCAATGCGGCCAAAACCGTTGATCGCGACTCTCATCGCCATTTCGTCTCCTTGCCTCCCGCTGGACCAGTAAATTTGCGCTACAGCGAGCGCCGCCTTGTGCTCTCATAAAGATAAGAGTTATCCGCTGCAACGCAATCGCGCGGCCTCTGCCACGGCTTCTGGCGCGATGTTGAAGTGCTTGTAAAGATCCTTGTAAGGCGCGCTCGCGCCAAAGCCTTTCATACCAATAAATATCCCGTCTTCGCCGATAATCTCATCCCAGCCCTGACGAACCGCGGCTTCGACGGCGACTCGGACAGGTGCAGCACCAATGACTTCTTGCCGCTTTGCGGGATCCTGCCGCAAGAAGAGATCCATGCAAGGGACAGAGACGACGCGCGCTGCAATTCCGCCAGCGGCAAGAATAGCTCGCGCGCCAATCGCGATCGCGACTTCCGATCCCGAGGCGAAAATCGTAACCTGTGCGGGGCGGCCTTCGGCCGCAGCGGCCTCATAGGCGCCTGCCGCACATAAATTATCGGACGTATAGCTGCTGCGAAACGGCGTGATGTTCTGCCGCGTCAGCGCGAGGATACTGGGCGAGGACTTGGTTTCGAGCGCAAGCTGCCAGCATTCGTGCGTCTCGGTTGGATCGGCGGGCCGGAACACAAGCATATTGGGCATGGCGCGCAAGGAGGCGAGGTGCTCGACTGGCTGATGGGTTGGGCCGTCCTCGCCAAGGCCGATGGAATCATGGGTGAAAACCTGGATCACGTGAAGGCCCATGAGGGCGGCAAGACGCAGCGCCGGGCGGCAATAATCGGAAAAAATCAAAAACGACGCGCCGGAGGGAACAAAGCCGCCATGAATTGCAATGCCATTGATGGCTGCGGCCATGCCGTGCTCGCGTACGCCCCAGTGGATGTAGCGCCCCTTGTAAGAGCCAGGACCGATCTCCGCCGTTGCCGAAACTTTGGTGTTGTTCGACGGAGTGAGGTCGGCCGATCCCGTCAGGAGCTCGGGGACGGCTTTGGCCAAAACTTCAAGTGCGGCCTGCGAGGCCTTACGCGTGGCAACGGGCGTGGCGTCGCCGGCGAGCTTGCGCTTGTAGGCCAGCACGGTCTCGCCGAGCGAGGCCGGCAAATCGCCGCGCAATCGGCGCTCGAACTCCGCGCGCTTGTCGCTGGGAAGGGCCTCGAGCGCCTCGGTCCAGGCTTTGCGGAGCCTCCCGCCGCGCTTGCCGGCCTTGCGCCAGGCACCCAAGATGGGCTCGGGGACAGTGAAGGGTTCGTAAGGCCAATTGAGATTGCGCCTCGCGCCGGCGATTTCCTCCGCCCCCGGTGCATCGCTATGCGCCTTGGATGTGCCAGCGCGCGTCGGCAAGCCAAAGCCGATGATCGTCTTGCAAGCGATCAGGCTCGGCCTTTCCGATTTTTGCGCCTTGCGGATTGCCCGCAATATTGCCGCCGGGTCATGGCCGTCGATGCGAACGGCATTCCAATTGCACGCCTGAAAGCGCCTGACTTGGTCAACCGAGTCGGCAAGCCCGAGAGGGCCATCGATCGAGACATTATTTTCATCATGAAATACGATCATCCGGTTGAGCTTGAGGTGCCCGGCGATGGCGATTGCCTCCTGGCTGACCCCCTCCATGAGATCGCCGTCGGAAGCCAGAACATAGGTGTGATGATCGACGATTGATCCGAATTCGGCGTTCAGCATGCGTTCGGCGAGCGCCATGCCGACGGCCGTAGCAAGTCCCTGGCCCAGCGGACCGGTCGTTGTTTCCACGCCTGGCGTGTGTCGGTATTCCGGATGTCCGGGCGTCAGCGACCCAAGCTGGCGGAACCGCTGCAGCTCGGCAGTGGTCATGCTCGGTGCGCCGGTGAGGTACAGCAGCGCATAGAGCAGCATCGAGCCGTGGCCGGCGGAGAGCACAAAACGGTCGCGGTCTGGCCAGTCCAGAGCCCGCGCGTCATATTTCAGCACCTTGGTAAAGAGGACCGTGGCGATGTCGGCTGCTCCCATCGGGGAGCCCGGATGGCCCGATTTCGCCTTTTCCACGGAATCCATGGCGAGTGCGCGAATGGCGTTGGCCATTTCGACATGCGTAACTTTCGTGTCCTGAGCGAGCATTAGCTGTTCACCTGAGGAAGATTTTTTACCTAAGGAAGATTTTTCGGTTTGGGCAGCCGCCGCTTTTGAGCGGCCCGGCGGCGGAAAAACTTGGATAAGCCCAAATCGGTAGCCGCCAAACACTGTACCAATGCGTTACCGGTCATTAAGTTCGAGGGGTGCAACAGGGATTTGTCCGGCCGCATAGCGGCTTTGCCGCGGCACGAGCGCTATTGCCGCGGCGCCTGCCCAAAGGAAGCCGGAGCCATTTAACGCAGGGAGACAGGTTTGTCGACTGATACCTTGAGCGTGGCAGTTGGTACAGAATGAATCGGCCAGCGACTTCGCGCAATGCCTCACTGGCCTCCCATCGGCTCTGCCTTTGCGCGCCGTCGCCCTGAGAGAAGAGTCCTAAGTTTGGCATGACCTGGAATGTAGCGCCGCAGACGAGATTGCCCGAGTCCCTCGCGGAGGCGTTGCGCGCGCTTACCGCCGCGCTTGACGGGCTCGACGCGGCCTGCGAGCGGCGCGCAAAGACGGAGAGTTTTCGGGCCAATCTCGAGGTAGAGCTGGCGGTCATGCAGGACGAGCGCGCCAAGCTTGCAGCCGAACTTGACGCTGCCGCCGCGCGTGCGCGGGTGCTGGAGGCAGCAAACGGCGAGGTGAAGCGCAGACTCGCCCATGTCAGCGCCGAAATAAGGGCAGTTCTTGCTGCGCTCACCGGGCACGAAAGTTAGCAATTTCCGGCGAAGAGAACGCTATGGCTGAACTCATGGTGACAATTGGTGGCCGCGCCTACCTCTTGGCTTGCGACGAGGGAGAGGAAGCCCGTCTCGGCGATCTCGCGCAACTGCTCGATGCCAAGATTTCCGGCATAAGGCAGCGGTTCGGCGCGCTCGGCGACCAGCGGCTCACCATCATGGCCGCAATCAACTTCGCCGACGAATGGGCGGAGGCAAACGATCGCATGCGTGAGCTCGAGGCCGAACTCGCAAGGCTCAAAATGGCAGCGCTTGGCACGCCCGAATGGATCGAGCGGCTGGCGAGTTCGCTCGGCGAGGCCGCACAGCGGATCGAGCGCGTGGCGCAGGAGCTGAACGACTCGAGCCAAATGTGAGGCAAGCGGGTCGCTGCCGTTGA
>JBPYDY010000138.1:0-4844 GCA_051986155.1 Methylocella sp. | reverse complement strand
GTGCCGAACCCAACGGACTCCTCGATTAAATAGAGAGGCCGCCTCTTTACTTCGGCGAAAATGCGGCCGACATATTCGCCGATCACGCCAAGCGACAGCAACTGAATCCCAGCAAAAAAGGTAATCGATACAATCAAGGAAGCGTAGCCGGGAACGTCGACACCGAAAATGAGGGTGCGCGTGAGGAAAAAGGTTGCCAATGTCAGCGCCCACATTGATGTGGCCAATCCCACATAGCTCCACACTCTTAACGGGAGTGTCGAAAACGACATGAGCCCGTCAAGTGCCAAATGCGTTAATCTTCGATAGCTGAACTTGGTTTTACCATATAGGCGTGGAGCGGCATCAAACAGCACGGCGATCGATTTGAATCCGATCCAGGCATAGAGACCCTTGGAGAACCGCGCGTGCTCCCGCATCTTTTGAAGGGCAACGACGGCTTGGCGATCGAGCAACCTGAAATCTCCCGCACCCTCCGGCAGGCCCGTCTCGCCGACCGAGCCAAAGAACTTATAGAAACGGTGCGTCAAAATGCGGCGTAAAGGGCTATAAATGGTTCGATCAATTGGCTGCGCATAAACATTCTTGTAGCCCTCGCGCCAGCGGGCAACGAAGATCTCAATCAGCTCCGGGGGATGTTGCAGGTCGGCATCCATGATGACGGTGGCGGCTCCCCTAGCATGGTCAAGCCCTGCCGCGATCGCCACCTCTTTCCCGAAATTCCGGCTCAGCGAGAGCGCACGGATGCGCGAGTCCGCGCCGTTCGCGGCACGCAGACGCTCGAGCGTGCCGTCCGTCGAACCGTCGTCAACGAAAATGATTTCGAACGATGCCGCGCAGCGCATGAGCACGGGCAAAAGCCTTTGCACGAGCGGGTCTATGTTCGCGGATTCGTTGCAGACGGGAGAGATCACGGAGAGTTCCACGTCTTTCGCAGCCGTTCCTTGAGAAGCGGAAGAGGACATTTGTTGTGGCCTCATGAGGCAAACTCGCGGTCTTGTTGGGGCAAACGCGTCCGCTTAGGCCGCCGGCGGGCCGAGGGCAAGATGGCTTACACAATCGGCCAGTGGTACAACATGTGCTACCAGCTTGGCTGGCCGGTTCACCTAGCAACTGGAGCCAATCATTTTGGCCATGACGCAGGCGCAGATTTCCTTCAGCCTTTGTGCTGATGACTACGCGCTGTCGCCGGGGGTCAGCCGCGGTATTCTCGAGGCGCTGGGTGCTGGCCGCTTAACGGCGACAAGCGTCCTTGTTACGCGCCCTTCATGGCCCTCCAGTGCACCTGCATTACGCGAATATAGGGCGAAGGCCGACGTTGGGCTGCATCTTAACCTCACGCTCGGAACCCCCCTCGGCCCCATGCCGGCATTTGCCTCCTGCGGCCGCTTCCCGGAGCTTGCCCAAGTCGTCAAAGCCGCGCTGCGCAAGAAATTGCCCGAAGCCCAGATCGGCGAGGAGTTTGCGCGCCAGATTGACAAATTTTGCCAGCATTTTGGGGCTGCTCCCGATTTTGTGGATGGCCATCACCACACCCATGTTCTGCCCCAAGTGAGCGCTCAGTTGTTCGCAGCCCTAGAAAAAAAAGGCTTCGCCGGCAAGGTTTGGCTCCGCAATCCTTCCGACAGTTGGAGGAGAATGCTGCGGCGTGGCTTCGCCAACTTCAAGAAAGGCTGGGGCATCGCCTGGGTCGCGAAAGGGTTTGCCGCGGAGGCCGCCGCCCGCGGTTTCCTCACAAACGACGGATTTGCGGGTTTCTCGGCGTTCGATCCCAATTGTGACTATGCGGCCGATTTTGCGCGTTACCTCCGCGCACCGGGCAAGCGCCATCTCATTATGTGTCATCCGGGCTATTGCGACGAAGAGCTCGTTGCAGCTGATTCGGCAACGCTGAGCCGCGAACAAGAGCTGCGTTTTCTTTTGTCGCCCGGGTTCACCGAACTGCTCAGCCGGAGGGGCGTCAGGCTTGCCCGGCTTTCCGACCATTTCCTTCGAAATTGACTGGCCTTGATCCCTCCCACAGATGCCGCGCCTCCCTCCATCTGCCCAGTACTTCGCAGCCTCTGGAGAGCGGGCCGCCAAAACCGGGAGGCTGATATTTGGCAAGATTTGCACTATTTTTAGCAAAACCAGCCTATCGGCGGCGGGAAGGTCCTGCGGATTTTAGCCTAAAAATTCGGATAATGGAGGCCAAAGGCCATAGGCGCCCGGATCGGAGGATATTTGTCATATGACGCTATTTGGCAAAATCTTACTCGCGCTCGCAGCGTCCCCACTTTGCCTCGCCGGTTTCCCTATTCCGCTCCAGGCGGAGGATGGGGGCATTCCTTATCCCCGCATCCCGCAGCGCGAGGCGCTAGTCGCGGCGGCAAAAGACGCCATCTTGGTCGCGCAAGCCTATCAGCGCCCGCCAGGCGACATCGGAGAAGGAGGGGACGCTCCTTATCCTGGAGAGCAGATCGGCGGAGGCCCGGCTGAGCTGCTGGTCCGCCTAGGCAGGCTCGAAAGCCAAATGCGGCAGATCAACGGGCAGATCGAACAGATGCAGTTCGAAACCCGCAGGCTTGAGGAACAGCTGAAGAGGTTCCAAGACGATGTCGAAGTCAGGTTTCGTGACGGCGCGCAGCGCGCTCCGTCAGGCAATCCCCCCCAGCGAAGAGGTGACGCTCTTCAACCGCAGATCAATGGCGGCAACCGGGCCGAGCCTGAGGCGCAAGATTCAGCGCTTGCCGCGCAACGTGCGAACCGGCGCGGCGATGCCTTCGATCCGTCGTTAGCTCCAGATGCACCCGGGGCGCCCCGGCCGCTCGGAAGCCTCGCCGCTGGCCGTCCGGGCGGCGCTCAACGCGGAGCCGATTGGGCTGACGCAGGCACGCCGCTTCAGCTTTCCGGCAGCCGGAATTCGGCTGCGGCGGCAGCAACGCCTGATCCCGCACAGGGGCCTGCCGACATCGAGCCGCGTGCCCCCACACCGCCGCGAGGCACGGCGATCGCCGGCAGTCCCAGCACGCCCAAGGCAGAATTTGATCTTGCGATGGCCTATTTAAAGCAGGCAGCCTATGAAAATGCGGAAAAAGGTTTTGCTGCGTTCCTGGAAAAGAATCCCAAGGACAAGCTGGCTTCCGACGCAACCTATTATCTCGGTGAAAGCTATTATTTGCGTGGCCGTCGCCGGGAGGCGGCGGAACAGTTTTTAAAGGTCTCGACCCAATATCCGAATTCGCCGCGCGCTCCGCAGGCCCTTTTGCGCCTCGGCGAGTCGTTGAGCGCTCTCGGTGCCAAAGAGCAGGCCTGCGCCAGCTTTGGCGAAATCCTGCGGAAATATCCGAATGCCCAACCCATGGTTAAGACAAGCGCCGAGCGCGAGGCCAAACGCGCGCAATGCTGATGCGTGAGGTTGCCGAGTCTGATCCAGGCCTTGCCCGCGAGCATCATGCAAGGCTTGCCGTCAATTCCCCTCCCGCCATTGAGCAACTTTTCTCTGACGAAGCTATCGCGCGCCTGTTTCGGCCGTTTGAGCATGCACGAGGGATTCTTCTCGCCGTTTCGGGCGGCCCGGATTCCATCGCGCTGATGCTCCTTGCGGCCCAATGGGCGGGCGGGCTCGCGGCTCCTCCTCCGATCTCCGTCGCGACGGTCGATCACGGTTTGCGGAAGAATGCAGCTCACGAAGCCAAAATGGCTGGGCGCTGGGCGTCTGAGCTTTCGCTCCCGCATGCTATTCTTGTCTGGGAAGGGGTTAAACCCAAGGCCAGAATTCAGGAGCGCGCGCGCGAGGCCAGGTATGAACTATTGTTCCAGCACGCCGCAAAGATTGGTGCCGGCTGTGTAATGACCGGGCATCACGCCGACGATCAGGCCGAGACGATTTTGTTCCGGCTCCTGCGCGGAAGCGGTATTTCCGGCCTAGCCGGTATGCAAAATGTCAGCGAGCGCAACGGACTGATTCTGGCGCGCCCTCTATTGGATTATGCAAAGACGGACCTCATTGCTTTCTGCAAGGCGAAGGCCCATCCCTTTATCGAAGATCCGTCGAACCACGATCCCCGCCACGCGCGAACCAGACTGAGGCGCCTTAGCGGCCTTCTCGCACGCGAGGGCTTGGATCGTGGTGGCCTACTTAAGCTTGGCAGACGCGCAGCCCGGGCCGAAGCCGCGCTCGCAATGAGGGCGCGCATGATGCGCGACCGGCTTCCAGCGAGACGTGAGCCGGGCGCATTTGCGGCGGACGTATCGGCGCTCGCAAGGGAGCCCGACGAGATCGTGCTGCGCGTTCTTGCAATTGAATTGAAATTGCTCGGGAGCGGCAAGCTGCTTCGCCTTGAACGCCTTGAATTCCTTGCGGAAAGGCTCGCGCAAGCGTTACGTGTGGGAATGGGATACGGGGCAACCTTGGGCGGGACGGTGCTGCGGCTGAACAGTAACCGTACTCTCTTTATTGTGAAGGAAAAAGCAAGACGGCGGGGTCGAACGACCCCACATACTCTCTCCTAGCACCTGTGCGGAGGGATTGCCGCCAGGTCCTCCGAAGCAGAAGTCTCAATTGCAAAGGACGAAAAGCAAGCATACACTGAGCAAATGCGCGGCGGATGCGGTGTAGTCCGGGACGGCCACTTGCCCGAAACGAAGAGCAGCGGGAACGACGATGAATCCAAATTTCCGGAATTTCGCACTTTGGGTGATCATATTTTTGCTCGTCGTTGCGCTTATCATGCTCTTTCAAAACCCGGGGCAACGTATACCGTCTCAGGACATATCCTTCAGTCAATTGCTGAACGAGGTCGACCGGGGTCAAGTCCGCGAGGTAACCATCGCGGGCAATGAAATAACCGGCCATTTTCAGG
>JBPYDY010000137.1:0-9638 GCA_051986155.1 Methylocella sp. | reverse complement strand
CCGCCAAAACCTATCTGAATGGCGCGCTTGGTGCCGCCGATGCGCTAAGCGCCGGCCAGGGGCCGGGGCCGCTCCACCATTTCCATGATTTGTGGAAGTGCTAGCGCGGGGCGGGTTTTCAAACCGCAGCATTTGGTATAAGGGATGCTACCCTAAGCTGCAGCCCCATATGCGGGCTAGCAGACGAATCCTCAAACACGTGTCATGGGACTTTTGTACGGCCGGCGCGCCCGGCCGGGCGCCAAATTTTTGAATCAGGGCCAAAATGAACCTTCGCAACATCGCCATCATCGCCCATGTCGACCACGGCAAGACGACCCTCGTCGACCGTCTCCTCCAGCAGGCGGGCGCCTTTCGCGAAAATCAGCGCGTGGCCGAACGGGTCATGGATTCGAACGAGCTCGAAAGGGAGCGCGGCATCACGATCATGGCCAAGGCCACATCGATTACCTGGCAGGACACGCGGATCAATATTGTCGACACCCCGGGCCATGCCGATTTCGGCGGCGAGGTCGAGCGGATTTTGTCGATGGTCGATGGCGCGATCGTTCTTGTGGACGCCTCCGAAGGTCCGATGCCACAAACCAAATTCGTCGTCGGGAAGGCGCTCAAGATCGGCCTGAAACCGATCGTTGCGGTGAACAAGATCGATAAGCCCGACGCGCGCGCGGCCGCGGTCGTCAACGAGGTTTTCGATCTCTTCGCCGCGCTCGATGCAACCGACGCGCAGCTCGATTTTCCGATTCTGTATGGCTCGGCAAAGCAGGGCTGGATGGCGACGCGCCCGGAAGGCCCGAAGGAGAGCATGGTGCCGCTCTTCGATCTCGTCATTTCGCATGTGCCGCCGCCCGTCACGGGTGAGGGCGGCTTTCGGATGCTTGGCACTTTGCTCGAAGCCAACCCCTATCTCGGGCGGCTCGTCACGGGCCGGATTTTTGCAGGCAGCGTCAGGCCCAATCAGCCGGCGAAAGTTTTGGACCGCAAAGGCAATGTTGTCGAACAAGGCCGCGTCTCCAAAATCCTCGCTTTTAGGGGCATCGAACGCATGCCGATCGAGGAGGCGGAGGCAGGGGACATTGTTGCGATCGCCGGGCTCGAAAAGTTCAATGTCGCCGACACGCTATGCGCCCTCGATGTTACGGAGCCCTTGCAGGCCCAGCCGATCGATCCGCCAACCTTGTCGATGACCTTTATGGTCAATGACTCTCCGCTTGCCGGAACCGAAGGGAATAAGGTGACAAGCCGCGTCATTCGCGCAAGGCTCTACAAGGAGGCAGAAGGCAATGTCGCTTTGCGGGTTGAGGATTCGCCGGCCGCGGATTCGTTTATCGTGTCCGGGCGCGGGGAATTGCAACTCGCCATTCTGATCGAGACCATGCGCCGCGAGGGTTTTGAGCTCGGCGTGTCGCGGCCCAAGGTTGTCTATCAAAAGGACGAAGTCACCAAGGAGGTCCTTGAGCCTGTCGAGGAAGTGGTGATCGACGTCGACGAGGAATTTTCGGGCATCGTCGTGCAAAAGATGGCGGAGCGGAAGGCGGAGATGATCGAGATGCGCCCGTCGGGCGGCGGCCGCCTCAGGCTTGTCTTACATGCGCCAACGCGCGGGCTTATCGGCTATCAGGGCGAGCTTTTGACCGACACGCGCGGCACCGCGGTCCTGAACCGGCTGTTTCATTCCTATGAGCCTTGGAAGGGCGAGATTGCCGGCCGCCGCACCGGTGTTTTGATCTCCAACGACGCGGGCGAATCGGTGGCTTACGCGATGTGGAAGCTTGAGGATCGCGGGCCGATGATGATCGAACCCGGCTGCAAGGTCTATCGCGGCATGATCGTTGGCGAGCACACCCGCGGCAACGACCTCGAGATTAACGTTTTAAAAGGCAAGCAACTGACAAACATCCGCGCCGCGGGCAAGGATGAGGCCGTGCGCCTGACGCTGCCCGTCCGGATGACGCTTGAAAGGGCGCTCGCCTATATCGAGGACGACGAGCTTGTCGAGGTGACGCCAAAATCAATCAGGCTGCGCAAGGCGCTGCTCGATCCCAATGACCGCAAGCGCGCGGTTCGTACAAAGGAGAGTGCTTGAGGCGCCAACGCCAATCGCGGCAATCCGGCGCGAAACTGGGCGAAAGTGCTGAACCGCGCTTGAAGCAGTGCACGGCCCAATAATCGTTCCACGAAACGCGATTGGCAGGGGTAAAGGCGCGAAACGCCGCTATCTCACGCCTTGCCATTCACGCCCGATTGGCCGCGGCTACCAGCAATTCCGGCTTCGCAGGCTTACGCAAGGCGCTCGCCGCCAGCTTCAGCTCTTGCCGCGAGACCTGGCGCTTTTGCGGCAAATGGACAAGGACGATCGTGCCGTTGCCGACCGCTGACCGGATTCGCATCGAGCCGCCGTGCAAATCGACGAGCGAGCGGACGATTGCAAGACCAAGGCCCGAGCCCTTCATGCCATTGTCGAGTGTACCTCCCAATTGCTCGAAGGGTTGACCAAGCCTAGCGAGCTTCGCGGCCGGGATCCCGATGCCCGTATCCTTAACGTATATGTTCAGGGCGCCTTGAACGATCCGCGTGCGGACCGAGACGCGGCCGCCATTGGGCGTGAATTTCACCGCGTTCCGCAAAAGGATGGCGAGAATCTTCTCAATTGCGCTCCGGTCAGCATGAATTTCTCCGTCCGGCAAGGGTTCGGCCTCGACGCCAATTTCCTTTTCGGCGGCAACGGGTCTGATCGAATCAACCGCCGCATTGATCGCAGCGTCAATCGCAAAATTCTGGGATTGGATGCGGACTCTGCCTGATTCGAGCTGCGACATCTCCAAGACGTCCGAGATAATACGGAGCAGATACCGGCCGCTGCCCATGATGTCCCGGCAATAGTCGGCATATGCCGGAGAACCCAGCGTGCCGAAGGTCTCATTATGCATCATCTCTGCGAAGTTGATGATTGCGTTAAGCGGTGTGCGAAGCTCGTGGCTCATATTGGCAAGGAATTCGGATTTGGCCCTGCTTGCGGATCCGGCCCTGTCCGCGAGAATAAAAAGTTGCTCGGCTTGCTGCTCGAGTATTTGCCGGGATTTCCGCAAATCGGCAACGGTTGCCATGAGACGGCGTTCGGAGTCCATTAACTGTTCTTCGTGGCGCTTGAGGGCGGTGATATCGGTTCCGACCGAGACATAGCCGCCGTCCTTCGTTCGCCTTTCATTGATTTGCAGCCAGCGGCCATCGCCAAGGCGCGCCTCATAGGTGCGCGCCGCTGCTACCGGACGCTCGCCAAGCGGGATTTTGGTTTGAATGACCGGCGGGGCGCCTCTTGCCATGACCTCCGCATAAGCGGTACCTGCAACGATCGCATCTTGCGGCAGATGATGAAATTTTTGGAACTTGGAATTGCACATGACGAGCCGGTTTCCTGAATCCCAAAGCACGAAGGCTTCGGACACGGACTCGATTGCGTCCCTCAGCCTGAGATCGGCCGTAGCACTGCGCTCGGCGAGTGCCTTCTGCTCGGTGATGTCGACTGTGATGCCGACAAGATGCAGGGAGCCGGTGGCGATTTCCTGGACAAGCTCGGCGCGAGCGCGCAACCATATCCATTCGCCTTTTGCGTTCTGCATTCGGAACGCGTGGTCGACGGAATCGATCTTTTCGCCCGCCAACATCTCGGCCATGGTGGATAGGTCGCCATCCTGGGGATGAACCAGCGTGTTTACGTCCCCGAAGGAAAGGAATTGGCCTTCCGGGGCCATGCCGAGGAGTTCGTACATCGAATCTGACCAATAGATGCGGCCGCGGGCGAGATCCCAATCCCAAAGGCCGCAGCGGCCTCGGGTGAGCGCCGTATCGACGCGGGCCTGCATCCTTTCGCACAATTCGTTGGCGTCGCGAGCGCGAGAGGCCTGCCAAAAATAGGCTATAGCGAGGGCAATCAGGACAACGACCATAGAGATTACAAAAATGGCGGAGCGAAACGCCTCTGCTTGCCAATCGGCGAGCACGGCAGCCAGGGGATAAATGATTGCGACCTGGCCGAAAGGAGGATCGAGCGTGTGCACGGTTGCCAATGAGTCTTTGCCATCGGCAAGATTGATGCGCAAGACTCCAGCCTTCTCGGCAAAATCCGTCAGCGGCTGAGATGGTCCCAAATAATCATTGAGCGTGCCGTTGGATCCCGATAGGGCGGGCACTGCGGCGATGATGTTTCCCTCGGCAGCGGTTATGGCGAATTGTTGCCCTCGCGCCAAACCGCGGGAAGGCGCAGCTTGCAGCAAGCTTGCTGCCGGATCTCTTCCGCTGGAATTCCGCAGCGCGTCTTTGAGATTATTTGTGATGACGCCGGCGGTCAGTTCGAGTTCCGAGTAAGCATCGGTGAGCGCGCGGTCATAGGCGTCTCTGGTCGAAACAATAGAGATTGCGGCAAGCGCGCCAGCAAAGAGCGCCACCAGCACCGGCACCGCGCGCCGCACCCAAATCTCGTAGTTGGCTAACCGCAGTCCCGCGGTCCGGCCTGCCGTGGCAGCAAGGCCCCGCATCGCCCCCGCCCGTGCGGAAGCTTGCGCAGTTTCTGCGCGCGCCATTTCTGGCCCCTCGAAGCTTATTGGAGCGATGTGCCGCATCTCTCCGAATCGGCTTCATCTGAGTCTTACTTTTTCGATTTGTCCAGAGGTTAATGAAATATGAACGCAAATTTGATCGCCGCGCTGAAGGTGGCACTAGCGTGAGCAGGGCCAGGGAGCGCCACGCCGTTAATCGGTCACGAGCACAAAGGCAAACCCGTCATGCCCTTTGGCGCCGACGGTTTGAAGCGCCGTTGCGCAGACGCCTTGCGCCCCCGCCAGCATTTGATTGAACCTGCGTATTCCCTGGATATCCGGATCGTGACTCTTGGCGTCGATCACGCGGCCGTCGCGGACCACATTGTCGACGATGATCAGGCTGCCAGGCCTTGAGAGTTTGCGCGCGAATTCGAAATATTGGGGGATGTTTTTCTTGTCGGCATCGATGAATATGAAATCGAACGCGCCGGCGCCTTCGGCGGCCATCTGCGGCAACGAATCGAGCGCAGCGCCGAGCCGCAGATGGACAACAGAGTCGAGGCCCGCCCGGGAAATATTTGCTTGGGCAATCTTTGAGTATTCCGGATTGACCTCCAAGGTGACAAGGCGGCCGCCTTCGGGCAGCGCGCGCGCGAGCCAGATTGTGCTATAGCCCCCAAGCGTGCCCATCTCCAAGATGCGCCGCGCGCCCTGGAGCCGTGCCAATAGGTGAAGAAGCTTGCCCTGGGCAGGCGTCACGGCAATCGCCGGCAGGCCCGCGGCCTTGCTGTCCTCGATCGCGGCATCCAAAGCAGGGTCGGTGGGCACGAGCATATCGGCGATATACTGGTCGACTGCGGTCCAAAGCGCCTCGGTCATGGCTTATGCTCCCATCTCATGGCTGCAGCCGTCAGGAAAGCAAGCGTTCCGCGATATCCTTGACATCGGCGGAAAGTGAGGCCGCAGCGGCCACGTGGTGCAACGCGCTTTCGGCGAGAGCCCGGCGCCGCGCCTCAAGCGTCTGCCAGCTCTTGAAGGCGGCGAGAAGCCGTGCCGCCACCTGCGGATTCCGCGAATCGAGATCGAGGACAATTCCGGCAATAAAATCATAGCCGCCTCCGTGAATGGCGTTGAACTCGGTCGGATTTCCCGAGGCAAATGAGCCTGCGAGGGCGCGCAGCCGGTTCGGATTGCTGTAGGAGAAAGCCCGATGCTTCATGAGCGCCTTGACCCGGTCGAGCGTGCCTCGCTCGGGAATTGTCGCCTGCAAGGCAAACCATTTATCGATGACGAGCGCTTCGCCCTGATAGGCGCCATAAAAGGATTCAAGCGCCGTCTCGCGCTCGGCTCCGGGAATATGCGCGAGCACGCACAGCGCGGCGAACTTATCCGTCATGTTTCCGGCTTCCTCGAATTGACGCTTGGCCATGCGCACGCCCTCAAGCTTGTCTCCCGCGGCGACAAGATCGAGCGCGGCGTTGCGTAAGGCCCGGCGCCCGGCGGAGGCCGCATCCGGCGCGTATGGTCCGTACTCGACTAGACGCGTGTAGGCTGAAAGCAATGCCGCGTTGATCTCTTGTCCGATATCTTGCCGCAGAGCTTCCCGGGCAAGATGGATGGCATCGGGATCCACATCCTCGCCGATTTCACGCGCGATGTCCGCCTCGCTCGGCAAGGTGAGCGCCTGTGCGGTGAGCGCCGGATCGGTGCTCTCTTCAATAATGCTCTGAAGCGCGGAGGCGAAGCTTGCATCCGATAAAGGTGAATCTCCTGCGCGGATACGGGCCACGGATCGCTGAAGCAAACGGGTCGCATAGGTCTGCGCGGCCTGCCAGCGGTTGAAACCGTCGCTATCATGCACAATCAGCGTTATCAAATCCGCCTCGCTGGCCGCGTAGTCGAGCCGCACCGGGGCAGAGAATCCCCTGAGGAGAGAAGGGATCGGGCGACGTGGCATATCGCAAAAGGTGACCCGCCGCCGCGGTGAAGAAAGCTCGATCACCCCGCTCGCAAGCTCCGCCTCACTTGCCCCGTCAGTCCCGCTCGTGCGCAATTCGATGTCGCCAAAGCCGGCGGCCACGAGGCCGAGAGCAATAGGGATGACGAAAGGCTCCTTCTTCTCCTGACCGGGGGTCGATTTGCAGGACTGCGAAAAATCAAGCGTGAATGTTTTCGCGTCCTCGGCATGAGCTGCCGTCACCTCCAAAACCGGCGTTCCTGCCTGACTGTACCAGCGTGAGAATTGCGTCAGATCCTTGCCCGACGCCTCGGCAAAGCAGGAAATGAAATTTTCAATCGTCGCGGCCGTTCCATCATAACGGTCAAAATAGAGATCCATCCCCTTGCGAAAGGCCTCATCGCCGATCAGCACCTTCAGCATGCGGATGATCTCGGCGCCTTTCTCATACACTGTGGACGTGTAGAAGTTATTTATTTCCATATATGTTTCGGGCCGGACGCTATGCGCGAGCGGCCCCGCGTCCTCGGTAAACTGCTGGGAACGCAAAGCACGAACATCGGCGATGCGGCGCACTGGCACCGAGCGCATGTCGGCCGAGAAGGCGCGGTCGCGAAAGACCGTCAATCCCTCCTTGAGGCAAAGCTGGAACCAGTCGCGGCAGGTGATACGGTTTCCCGTCCAGTTGTGAAAATATTCGTGCGCGATCACCGACTCGATATGTGCGTAATCGGTATCTGTCGCTGTTGCGGGTGATGCCAAAATATATTTGTCGTTAAAGATGTTCAGTCCTTTGTTCTCCATTGCGCCCATGTTGAAATCGGAGACCGCGACGATGTTGAAGACGTCAAGATCATATTCGCGCCCATAAACTTGCTCGTCCCAGGCCATGGCGCGTTTTAAGGCGTCCATCGCATAGGTGGCCTGCGGCTCCTTGCCATGCTCGACATGGATGCCGAGCTTGACCTTGCGGCCGGACCGCGTTCGAAATTCGCTGAAAATCGAGCCCAGATCGCCGCCGACCAAGGCGAAGAGATAGCAAGGTTTTGGGTAAGGATCGTGCCAGATCGCAAAGTGCCGGCTTGTTCCATCGATTTTCCCGCACGCGATTTTGTTGCCGTTCGAAAGCAGGAGCGGCGCCTCGGATATCTCCGCTTCCAGCCTCACTGTGTAGACGCTCAGCACATCGGGGCGGTCGAGAAAATAGGTGATCCGTCGAAAGCCTTCCGCCTCGCATTGCGTGCAATAGGCGGAGCCCGAGCGGAAAAGGCCCATGAGCTGGGTGTTGGAAGAAGGATCGATTTCGGTCTCGATCTCAAGCTCAAAGGGGCGTTGGGGCGGCGCGTTCAGCGTGAAGGCGTCAGGCGTGAGGAAGCCGTTCCAGGCGGCAGGATTGCGCAAATCGAGAACCTGCCCGTCGAGCGCGATTCTCGTCGCCGTCAAGGCGTCGCCGTCAAGGGCAAGAGGGGCATTCCGCCTGCCATCCGGATTTGAGTGCAATGCAAGACGCGCCTGGACTTTCGTTGCCGAAGGGTGAAGCTTGACATCAAGTTCGACCTTGCCAATCAGATAGTCAGAAACCCTATAGTCTTTGAGATGGACGGGTTTGCCAGTATCGGTGCGCATGAAGGCCTCGTGGCGGAAGGAATTTTACCCGCACATGGAAGAGCGGCAACAAGCAGGAATATTAAGGTGACTGCCTGCCCTTCGCAAAGCGGGCAACCCCATGCAAGGATATATCATCGCGCGGCGTAGCTCGAACTTGCTCCATAGGGAGCGCGACGCGGCTCCATGCCTAGGACGGCATCAGGAACGATAGCAAGGAGGAATTGTGGGAATGGGTAAGATCGTCGAACAATCCTTCAAGGTTGCGGTCACTCTTATCGCGCTTGTGCTGGCTTCTGCGGGCTGGACGCATGGGCCGACGCGGCAGAAAATCACCGAGGCGGTGGAGATCGACGCTCCACCCGCAAAGGTCTGGGCGGCAATCGCCGATTTCCACGACATGAGCTGGCTGCCGGGAGTTACCAGCACAACGGGCGAGGGCGGCAACGTGCCGGATACGGCAAACCGCCGGCTTACCCTTGCCAGTGGGGCAACCATCGACGAGAGCCTTTACAAATATGATGCGGATCAAATGACCTATTCCTATCGCATCGACAAGGTTGATGTGAAGGTATTGCCGGTAAACAACTATTCTTCGACCATAACAGTTCTGCCCGCCGAGGGAGGCAAAAGCAAGGTCGAATGGCGTGGCGCGTTTTACCGCGGATA
The DNA here is from genome assembly GCA_051986155.1 of Methylocella sp. Taxonomy (GTDB): domain Bacteria; phylum Pseudomonadota; class Alphaproteobacteria; order Rhizobiales; family Beijerinckiaceae; genus Methylocapsa. The sequence goes on along the minus strand of JBPYDY010000137.1, from coordinate 869 downwards.
TCCCAACAACGATCCGCCGCCGGAACTGAATGATGAGGCGGCAATCGCCGCTGTAAAAAAAATCTATGACGCTGGTCTCGAAAGCCTGAAGAAAAAGGTTGAAGCAGGCAAATGACCCGTGGACGCGTGCGCAAGAGCTTCGCATTCGCCGCGGCGGTCTGTCTTTATTGCGCCCCGGCAATGGGGGCCGAAGCCTTCATTACCGACCAAACCGGCGATGAGATCAGCGTGCTCGACCTTGCCTCAAAGCGCGTTGTCGCCGAAATTCCTGTCGCCGGTAAGCCCGCGGGGCATCGCGATTGCCCGCGATGGACGGACCGCCTACATCACGAGCACCGAAGGCAAATTCGTTTCACTCATCGACACCATTTCGCGAAATATCGTGGCGAAAATCGCGGTACCCGATACGCCGCTCGGGATCGCCGCCGCCCCCGGCGGCGCGTTCATCTATGTGGCCGGTTCTACCAGCCGAGGCTCTATAAGATTGACCTTGCTACGCACGCCATTGCCGCAAGTGTAGAGATTGGCGCTTCGCCTTCGGGCGTGGCCGTGACGCCCGATGGCGCGCTCATTGTGACCGCGGACCGGGACGACAACCAAATCTCGCTCATCGACGCAAAAAGCTTCACCCGCAAATGCACGGTTAAGGTTGGCGCGCATCCGTTTGGCGTGACCATCGATTCCAAGGGCGAGCGGGCTTATACGGCAAACGTCGAAAGCAACGACATTTCGGTGGTCGATCTTAAAGAAGCAAAGCTTCTCGGCGGCGTTAACCAGCTTCGTCGCGCCCTTGGCTGTGAATATAATACTGCTTGGTTTTTGCATCATCGTATCATGGAAGCGATGCGCCGTGGCGGTCTTGACCTTCC
>JBPYDY010000136.1:0-2979 GCA_051986155.1 Methylocella sp. | reverse complement strand
ACAGATGCCAATCGCTTTTCGTCGTCGCTGGAATTGCCGACGAGCGGCATTGCCCGCGTTGCACCGGAGTTCGTCAACATTCGCCACCGGTTCGTCCGAAGCACGGGAGGTGGCGGGACAATCGCCGACATGCAGCTTTTTCCGGAAGAAAAATTCAACGCCCTGTTAAAAGCCGGAAAATACGAAGCGGTTCACTTTGTCGACGATACATGCGACGGCGTGGTTGCCGCCGTTGTGGGCGGACTTCCCCGGCGGCGGCAGAATTATCCGGCTTATTCGCTCGTCACCGCTCCCGATTTTTTCCCCTTGGCCGACCAGCTCGAAGTGTCCAATTGGGTCCGCCGCGATCTCAAGAATCGCCAGGAGCAGTTTGCCCAGGGTGCGCCTTGGCCGCTTTGCGAAGGCCGGCGGCCGGCAAACCTCGAGCTTCCCCGGCCCGGCGCGCGCGCCAAAATGCCGGGACGACGAAACTGTCGTCGCAATTGTTGGGCCAAGGCCGCTCGCCACGCCGACTCATGCTCCTGACCGCAAGAAGCGGTTCTCGAGTTTCCTGACCGACGCGGCTTCGAACGAGTTCGAGCCAGGCTGGGATGTCTCCCTCGTGCGGGACGACATCGGCCTCTATTACGCGGCCTATGGACTTGGCAGTCCTTTTCCGGAAGACGCGAAACTATGCGCCGCCCTTAATTCGTTCTGGCCGGCGGTCGCGCCCGACGCGTCTCGCACGTTTCACATGGGGCTGAAGAGCACATTCGCGAGCCCGACCGCGATTCCGCTGATGGACAACGAGCTCGGCTATCATCCGTCTCATCCGCTCGTTAAAGCCGGCAAGGTTCAAACCAAGCCCGGATGGGACGGCGAATATGGCCCATTCTTCGAAGACCTGCGCGGCAAAGAGTATGTTAATTCCGCAAGTCTCGATCGCTCGGATTATGTGAGCAACGCCCTTCGCAATGCGTTCGATATCCGCCTGCTTTCGTGGATCGACGCGCCCGAGTTGATCCGGCGGATGCAGGCGTTGCGGGCCTGCATCGCGGCACATCCGCCGCCAAACGACCGGGTGAGCGACACCGACCTTTGGCTCATCACCGCCAAAGCGATTGCCGACTGGGCAGCCGAAGACTCACGCGCCGATGCCGGGCTTATCGGGCCTGGCTTCAACTATGTGTTCGCCTTGACCTCCGGGAGCGATGAGCGGACGGAGGATGTCCGGCGCCGCCGCGCGCCGATTGCAAAGAAATTCGACTGCCAGATTTCTGCCGCTACGCTCTTCTGGCGCGAGAATGAGGGAGCGTGGCGGCCTGCGTAGCGGCACATGCAAAACGTTGCTGAGACCGATCTTGTAATCGTTGGCGGCGATCCTGCCGGCTGCGCCGCCGCAATCGCCGCCCGCTCCTATGGCCTTAGCGTTGCCCTCTTCCAGCGCGACGCCGCGCCAACGCTGCGCCCGGGCGAAGCGGTGCACCCCGGCGTCGAGCCTTTGCTCATCCGTCTCGGCGTAATGGAGGCCGTGCAAAAAGCGGGCTTTCTCCGTTATGAGGGCCACTGGGTCAAATGGGGCGGCGAGCCGCTCCGTTTCATGCCGTTCGGCCAGGATGCTCAAGGCGAGTGGAAAGGCTTTCAGCTCTGGCGGCCCGAATTCGATGCAATCCTGCTAGACGGCGCAAGCAGGTCTGAGGCAATGATCATGCGCCCCTGCGGCGAGCTGCGCCCCATCGTCGACGGCAATCTTGTCGCTGGCGTCGAGACGCCTGAAGGCGCTTGGCGCTCGTCTTTCGTCATCGATGCAACGGGACGCCAGCGCTGGCTCGCCCGCGCGCTCAACTTGGCGATCCACCAGCATGGCCCGCGCCGGGTGGCGTGGTACAATTATAGCGAGGGGGAATGCCCGGGCGTCGACCTAAAGAGCCCAATCATTGTCTCCGATGCCAAGGGGTGGACATGGATGGCGCGCGTGCGCCCAAACGTATATGAGTGGGTTCGCCTTTTGCTTGCGGGGACGCGGTTGCCCATCGGCTGGCAGCCGGTCGAATTCGAGGGCCTTTCGCCGCTAGGTCAGCGCCGCGGCGTCGACGTAACCTCAATTATCGCAGATCCTGTCGCCGGGGCAGGATATTTTTTGGCAGGCGATGCAGCCTCGATTGCCGATCCGTTATCGGCGCACGGCATTTTAAAAGCTTTGATGTCGGGAATGAAAGCCGCGTATCATGCGGCGAGCGTATTGCGCTATGGCGAGACCCCGCCGGCCGCGGCAAACGCCTACAATCTTTGGCTCCAGAGGTGGTTCCGGCACGATGGGGCGCATCTTGCCAGCTTCTATCGGCAAAATCGGTGCGGCAATCATGCCGTGAGTTCAGGCAACCGTGCCTAGGCTTTCATATGGCACGCTCGCCCGACGCTACCAATTGGGCGGAGACCGGCTTTTGCGGCCCGCGCCGGCTCTTCAGCCGATGGAACTGGGCGATCGCGCTACCAGCTGTTGTTCTTGCGGTTGGCCCGCCCAAGCGCAGCGAAACTCAAGGGCGGATCTGCCCGGTGCCGCGCACGCGATAATTGAAGGACGTCAATTGCTCGAGCCCGACGGGTCCGCGCGCGTGCATCCGCCCTGTTGCAATGCCGATCTCGGCACCAAAGCCAAATTCGCCTCCATCGGCAAATTGCGTGGACGCATTGTGGATGACAATGGCCGAATCCACTTCACGCAAGAAACGCTCCGCCGTCTCCTGCTTTTCGGTGACGATGCAATCCGTGTGGTGCGAGCCGAAAGTTTCGATATGTGCAATGGCCGCATCGAGGCCCTCGACGACCCGCACGGAAATGATCGCATCGAGATATTCGGTTGACCAATCCGCGGCGGTTGCCGCCATAACTCGCGAGTCTACGCTGCGAGTCGTTTCATCGCCGCGCACGGCGCAGCCTGCATCGAGCAGCATTTTCACCAGCGGAGCAAGGCACCTCGAAGCGCAGGCGCGATCGATC
>JBPYDY010000135.1:0-4755 GCA_051986155.1 Methylocella sp. | reverse complement strand
CGGGCCGCGTGACCGCATCGAGGCGACCCGCGCGTGCAAAATTGTCCTATCCCGGGATAGGACAATGATCAACGCCTGTGTGGCGCCGGTCTGGCGCGGCGATCCCCCGATCCCGGCACGCGATCTTGAGATTAAGTAAAGTCGAAGGCAGGCCAGCGGCATCTGAGACCGGGGGCCTTGCCGTTTTTAGAGGGTCGTCCGGCGCAAGGCCAGCCTTGTCTTGCTGCCGGAATCTGTTCGCAGACTCAATGGCCGCGCCGGCGGCACAGGCACTGGTTTTCCCTTAAAATAAGCCGGCGGCGCCGAAATTTGCGCAGCGTCCCGATCCGCCGTGCGGGCGAGAGCGGCAGGCAAGTTTTCGGCGACCTTGCTTGGCTTTCCGGCGATGGCCACGGGCTCTTCGAGCGTGGCTGGGCCGTTTATACGCAGTGTCGCAATGAGCTTTTGATCGTCGGAGCCAGCCAGGCTCGCGACGCCGATGTATTCGACCCTGACGGGGGTCGTGCCTCGATGGTGAAAATCCAGTGTTTCCGCGACCTTGCGGGAAACGTCGAGGATACGGTGGGCGGCAAAGGGCCCGCGATCATTAACGCGCACGATCATCGAATAGTGGTTACGCAGATTGGTGACTCGCGCGTAGCAAGGCAAAGGCAGAGTCGGGTGCGCGGCGGAAACCCCATCCTTGTCGTAGACCTCCCCATTGGCCGTGCGCCTTCCGTGGAAGGCATCGCCGTACCAAGACGCAAGGCCGGTTTTGGCGTAACGCTTTCCGCTCGGATAATAGGTCTGCCCGGCGATTGTATAGGGTTCGCCGACCATATATATGCCGCCGCCGCGCGGCACGGGCTCGCCGTCGGCGACAACCCGGGGGCTAGCCCGGCCATAGATCGAAGACGGAAAATACTCTCTGGAATTAGCGGAGCCGCTGACCTGCTGCGGAGCAAGCTGCGCGCAGCCGCCAAGAGCCGCGGTCGCTGCTGCCGCGAGCATCGGAATAAGGATCCGGCCTGGCCATCTTGTGTTAGCCGCAAACGTGCGGTGATCGAAAAAACAGCTTGGGAACACCGGAAAACTTGCTTTCGTCCGCATGCAGACCCCGCATTGGCTTAAGGCTTGTTCCGCAAGGCGGATCTCTGCCTGCCGGTTCAGCGGCCAGGAGCTTCGCCGCCCACTCTTTCAAAAGACTTAAGGCCGTGGTTAGGCCTTTGGCGGTTCCAACGGGCAAATGCGACTAAAGTACGGCGACGTCCACGCTTCCGAAGGACCGAAATAGCCGCGAAATCGTTAAAAAATGTTAAGAATCAGTGTCATCGACATTTTTGCAACGGTTGCGGAAAAACCGATAGAGCAACGCCCCCTCCCGGGGTCGACGATCGCCCGTTAATGCCGTCGCCTATTTCCGCGCGTGGCCGATTCGCCGCGTTTGAGGGACCGCCGCTCTCTGAGCCTTTTGTGATGCGCAAGCGAGAAAGGCTGCGTGATCGCGCAATGCAAAATCTGGTTAAGAATCAATTTATTATCATTGGCTAGGGCGTGGCACCATCGCCCGGGAAATGGATCCGCACCGTAGCGCTCATGCCTTGCACGAGCCTGATGTTTCCGGAACAAGGTTAAGGCTGCGGGTGGATGCCGAAATCATCCAGCTCCGGCGAAATACGGCTTTGCTTGCCAGGCCCCTAGACCTCGGCGCAGCGTTTGACGCCCTGGGGCGCGGCGAGAGCGCGATTGCGACGGCGCGGCTAGCCCGGCTGGATGACCGCCTCGCCTCTCTCCCCCCGGCTGGGAAGATGCGCCAACCGTATCAGATGGCGATATGACGCGCTCCGCCAGCGCTCTGAGCGGTACGCTTTCGCTTACCATCTTTGTTAGAGTAAGCTGGCATTGTCAAAGTGAGCTGAGGCGAAGGTGAGCTTTGCGTATGTAACCTTTGAAACCGGCCTTGCGCCCTGAGGTGCCTATGGCCGCCGCCCACTTCGATACCCTAAAGCTCACCAAGGCGCTGCGAGAAAAGGCTCATTTTACGCAGGAGCAAGCCGAAGGCTTGACCGAGGCGCTGAGAGACTCGCTTGAGGAGCAGATCGCAACCAAGCTGGACATTTCCAATCTGGAAGCCAAGCGCGAATCCTTGGAACAGTGCCTCATAATTAAAATGGGAGGCATGCTCATCGTGGCCATTGGCGTGCTCACCGGCCTTATGAAGCTAATACACGGTTAAAATGAAACTGATGTTGCGCTACTCGGACCTGGGTTTCAAGCCGCAGCGGCAGTGAGGACCAAAGCCGCGGCAGGGAGGGCCGCTTCTTCCCGGCATGCGGCTCACGCTAGGGATTTTGCCCTCATGGAAAAACAGGCCGCCATCGAAAGCCTCACGCCAGCGCAAGCCAAACGCGAGCATGCGCGGCTCGAAAAGGAAATTGCCGCGCATGACCGGCTCTATTACACAGAAGATGCGCCGACCATACCGGATGCCGAATACGACGCGTTGCGCCAGCGCTACGAGGCGCTCGAGGCGGCTTTCCCCGGACTCGCGACACCCGAGTCGCTGAGCAAGAAAATCGGCGCGGCCCCCGCCGAAAAATTCAAAAAAATCCGCCATCGCGTGCCGATGCTTTCGCTCGGCAACGTCTTCAAGGACGAAGAGGTGGCGGAGTTTTCTGTCCGCGTGCGCCGCTTCCTAGGGCTTTCTCCGGACGCGCCCCTTGCGATCACCGCCGAGCCCAAAATCGACGGCCTTTCCTGCTCGCTGCGTTATGAGAGCGGCGCTCTTGCCGAGGCAGCCACGCGCGGCGACGGTTTTGAGGGCGAGGATGTCACCACCAACGTGCGCACCATTGATGAAGTTCCTAAAAAGCTCAAAGGTTCGCCGCCCAAAATCCTCGAAGTGCGCGGCGAAGTCTATATGACCCATGCCGATTTCGCCACTCTCAACGCGCGGCAAAAGGAGGCGGGCAAGACGGTCTTTGCCAATCCGCGTAATTCCGCCGCGGGGTCTTTGCGCCAGCTCGATCCTAAAATCACCGCAGCGCGGCCCTTACACTTTTTTGCCTATGCCTGGGGCGAGGTCAGCGCTTTGCCGGCGGACACTCAAATGGGCATGATCGCGGCCTTCAAAAATTTTGGGATTTCCGTCAATCCCTTGATGGTGCTCTGCCATTCGACGCGCGAGCTAATCGCGCAATACAAGCAAATCGAAGAGAAGCGCGCTCTTCTCGGCTATGACATCGACGGCGTCGTCTATAAGATCGATAACCTTGCGCTCCAAAACCGGCTTGGCTTTGTGTCGCGCTCGCCGCGTTGGGCGGTTGCGCACAAATTCCCTGCAGAGCAGGCAACAACCGTTGTGCGCGCCATCGAAATCAACGTTGGCCGCACAGGTGCCCTAACTCCGCTCGCCAAGCTCGAACCAGTCACCGTGGGCGGCGTCGTCGTGTCGAACGCGACGCTGCACAATGAAGATGAGATTGCCCGCAAGGACATTCGGATCGGCGACACGGTACGGGTTCAGCGCGCGGGTGATGTCATTCCGCAAATTCTGGGGCCAATTCTCGAAAAGCGACCGAGAGGTGCAAAGCCATACAAATTTCCCGAGACCTGCCCCATTTGCGGCTCGGCGGCGGTGCGCGAGATCGACGCCAAGACAGGGGAGCCAGAGGCCGTGCGCCGTTGTACCGGCAGCCTTGTCTGCACCGCGCAGGCGGTCGAGCGCCTCAAGCATTTTTCTTCGCGCAACGCCTTTGACATCGAAGGCCTTGGCGATGAGCGGATCGAGCAATTTTTCCGCGACGGTCTCATCAGGACGGCGCCCGATATTTTTGCGCTTCCGGATCGCGAGCGGCGCGGAATTATCGATCTGAAGGAGCGGGAGGGGTTTGGCGAGCTTTCGGTGAATAATCTTTTTGCTGCGATCGAAGCGCGCCGCTCTCTGCCGCTCAACCGCTTTATTTATGCGCTTGGCATCAGGCATGTCGGCGAGACCAACGCGCGCCGGCTCGCCCGCCATTTCCATTCTTTTGCCGCGTTGCGCGAGACGGCGCGGGCAGCCTCGCCGGGATCGGAAGCGCGCGCGGAAATCAACAATATCGAGGGCATCGGCGAAGTGGTGGCGGGGGCGATCGCCGATTTCTTTGCCGAGCCGCATAATGAGGTGGTTCTCGACGCTTTGCTTAAAGAGGTGGCGGCGGTGCCGATGGAGGCCGCCGCCGCCTCCGCGAGTCCGGTCGCGGGCAAGACCATTGTGTTTACGGGCGCGCTCGAACGCATGACGCGCGACGAGGCCAAGGCGCTCGCCGAGCGGCTTGGCGCAAAGGTCGCGGCCTCGGTCTCGAAAAAAACCGATCTCGTCGTCGCCGGCCCCGGCGCCGGCTCAAAGCTCGCCAAAGCAACTGAACTCGGCATCGAGACAATCAGCGAGGAGGACTGGCTAAAGCTGGCAGGGGCGGAGGGGTGAGGTGTTGGCTCCATAGTTTCTCGATTATGGAGCCAGAGTCGCGATGCCTCTCGCGTTAACAGGCCTTGAGCGGGATTGCATGTCTAAAACTCCGTGCGTGCAAGAGCGCCAGAGCCACTGCGCAGGCGTTGGAGACATTGAGGCTCTTGATAGCGCCCGGCAGATCGAGCCTGAGCAGTAAATCGCATTTTTCGCGGGTCAAGCGCCGCAAACCCTTGCCTTCCCCGCCCAAGATAATTGCGATCGGCCGCCGCAACGGCGCATCTGCAAAACTTTGCGCAGCCTCGGAATCAAGCCCGGCGCGAAGA
>JBPYDY010000134.1:0-7304 GCA_051986155.1 Methylocella sp. | reverse complement strand
CGGCCATCGTCGCGCACGGTGACGGAATTATCGGCGTTGAGCACGACCTCGACGCGGGTCGCATGGCCCGCGAGCGCCTCGTCGATGGCGTTGTCGACGACTTCGTAGACCATGTGGTGCAAGCCGGAGCCGTCATCGGTATCGCCGATATACATGCCCGGCCGTTTGCGGACGGCGTCGAGTCCCTTCAAGACCCGGATCGATTCCGCACCATATTCGACAGGAATGGAATGCTCAGTATCGGCGGTCGATTGCCGCGCAGGTTCGGTCATGTCAGGCCTTCGGAAATCCCTTCGAATCAGTCGCGACAGAAGCGCCCTGATCGGTCTATTTCTGCCATGAAAGAGAGGGCGCGCCTAGCGCAAAGTCTTCGCCAACAAGTACCTGAATAAGTGGAGATTTTTGGTGGTTTTTCAAGGCCGGAACGAGCCTCTTGAGGGCTTTCGCAAAAGCGCGATTCGCAAAGCGATTTTTGACACCTCAAGAGCGATCAAAGATCTCGCTTTTCGCCCTTGGCGGGAGCCGAAATGGCTCGCCCACCGTTCACGCGCGGCAACTGATTTCGCCGGACTGGACCTCGAAAATTTCACCCAATGCACCGAGCGCATCGAAGGCCAAAGGATCGGCGCCGCTCATCCAGACCTGCGCCCCAAGCTTTGAGAGTTCGTCAAACAGCGCCACGCGCCGGGCCGGATCGAGGTGAGCCACCACCTCATCGAGCAACAAAAGGGGCGTAATGCCGGTCATTTCAGCCACCAGACTCGCGTGCGCGAGCACGAGGCCAATCAGAAGAGCTTTTTGCTCGCCGGTCGAGGCGTCGCGGGCCGGCGCGTTTTTTGGCGCGTAGACGACCTGCAGATCCGTGAGGTGCGGCCCGTCAAGCGTGCGGCCCGCAATCGCATCGCGCGCGCGGCCATCGCGGAGGATTTCCCGGTAACGATCCTCCACGGCGGTCGCAGATTCCGACATCAGCGCGTTCTCCATCCAGCCGTCGAGCATGATCTCCGCGGAAGGAAACGAGGATTTTCCGCCGCGATCGCGCAGCATCGCCGAAAGTTTTGCCGCCGTCTGCCCGCGCGTGGCCGCCACCGCCACCGCCAATTCCGCGGTCTCGCGCTCGATCGCGGCGCACCAATTGTCGTCATAGTTGCGCACCTCGAGCAGGCGATTGCGCGAACGCAGCGAACGCTCGAGCGCCGATACCCGCGACGAATGTTCGCTGTCGATTGCCAGCACCAGGCGGTCGAAAAAGCGGCGTCTTTCCGAGGCCGGACCCAGGAAAAGCCCATCCATTGCAGGCGTCAGCCATACCAAGCGCAGATGATCGCCGAACGCCGCTGCCGAAGCCACGGGCTCACGGTCGATCCGGCAACGCCGGCCGGAGACGGCAGCATCTCCGCCTGCGGGATCGATGCCGGTGCCGAGCGTAGCGAGCCCAAGCGCGCCTTCTACTTCAGCAGAAACCGCCCACGAGCCATCGCCCTGATTGTCGGCGACATCCTCGAGCCTGGCGCGGCGCAAACCGCGTCCCGGCGAAAGAAAGGAGATGGCCTCGAGACAATTGGTCTTGCCGGCGCCGTTCGGGCCGACCAGGACGACCATGTCGCCGCGCGTTTGAAAGCTCGCCGCGCGATAGTTGCGGAAATGAGTGAGTGAGAGGCGGCGTATGCGCGAAATGGTCATGGCGGCATATCGTCCCTCTCCCTTGTAGGGGAGAGCGGTCTCACACGCGCATCGGCATCAGGACGTAGAGTGCGCCCTTGGAATCCTTGTCCTGCACCAGCGTCGGCGAACCCGGATCGGCGAGTTTCAAAACCGCAACCTCGCCCTCGATCTGGGCCGCGATATCCAGGAGATAGCGCGAGTTGAATCCGATATCGAGCGGATCGGAGGCGTATTCGACCTCAAGTTCCTCGGTCGCGCTGCCGGAGTCCGGGTTGGTGACCGACAATACCAGCTTGCCCGCCGACAGTGCCAGTTTCACTGCACGCCCGCGCTCGCTCGAAATCGTCGAGACGCGGTCGACCGCGGCTTCGAAATCCTTCTTATCGACGACAAGCTCCTTGTCGTTGTTTTGCGGAATGACACGCCCGTAATCCGGGAAAGTGCCGTCGATCAGCTTCGACGTCAGCACCACATTGGCGATGGTGAGCCGGATCTTGCCCTGCGAGAGTTCGATTTTGACCTCAGCCTCGTTGTCCTCGATCAGGCGCTGTACTTCGCCGACCGTCTTGCGCGGCACGATGACGCCGGGCATCCCGGCGGCGCCCTTGGGCAACGGCAAATCGATCTGGGCCAGACGGTGCCCATCGGTCGCAACCCCGCGCAGGCTCGCCGCCTTGGCGCTGCCGGCCGAGTGCAGATAGATGCCGTTGAGATAATAGCGGGTTTCCTCGGTCGAGATCGCAAACTGCGTCCGGTCGATCAGCCGCTTCATGTCGGCGGCTGCGAGCGCAAATGAATGCGTCATGTCGCCGGCGGCAAGATCAGGAAAGTCATTTTCCGGCAACGTCTGCAACGTGAAGCGCGAGCGGCCGGCACGGATCGCCAGAACCGCGCGATCGCTATCGCCCTCCAGTACGATTTGTGCGCCTTCGGGCAGCTTGCGAACGATATCGTAAAACATATGTGCGGGCACGGTCGTCGAACCGGTGGTCGCCGTCTCTGCCGCAAGCGTCTCGGTAACTTCGAGGTCGAGATCGGTCGCTTTCAGCGACAATCGCGCGTTTTCGGCCCGCACCAGCACATTGCCGAGAATCGGAATGGTATTGCGGCGCTCGACCACGCGGTGAACGTGGCCCAGCGATTTCAGGAGTTGCGCGCGTTCGACGGTAACCTTCATTCTAATACTCGCCCGATCCGAAGATGGAATTGCCGAGCCGGTGCGCGAAGGCGCGCGGCGGCATCCGGACCCGAATGCCCGATCAAACCCCGTCCGATCAAGCCCCTTCGGGGGGTCCACAAGGTGGCGCGGATGGGCGGCAAGTGCAAGAGACGGGGCGGGCGTTTCCCACGTTTTGGCGGCGGAAACGCAGGAAAAGTAGCCGAGAGGCCGCCTCTCCTCGTCAAGGTCGAGGCTTCTCCTTCCCGGAACCGGGGCGCGCCAGTTATTCGCTTTGCAATTGCCGCTTCAAAGACTCGACCTCATCGGAGAGCGCGGCATCCTTGGCAACCAGAGCCTCGATCTTGCGCACGGCATGCAGCACGGTCGTGTGATCACGGCCGCCGAAGCGGCGGCCGATTTCGGGCAGCGAGCGAAGCGTCAGGGTTTTGGCCAGATACATCGCCACCTGGCGCGGACGGACAACATTAGCCGTGCGGCGCGACGACAACAGGTCGGAGCGGCTGACATTGTATTGCCGCGCCACGACGCGCTGGATGTCCTCGATCTTGATGCGCTTGGGTTCCTGCGGGCGGATCAGGTCGCGCACCTCGCGCTCCGCCATTTCCAGGGTCACCGGCTGGGAGTTGAGTTTGCTGTGCGCGAGCAGGCGATTGATCGCGCCTTCCAGATCGCGCCCGTTATGGGTGATGGCGCGGGCGAGATATTCCATAACCAGTTCTGGCACGTCGAAACTCGCATGATGGGCTCTCGCCGCGGCAACGCGCGAGCGGAGAATGCCAAGACGCAATTCCTCTCCGAGCGATCCCATCTCGACGACAAGGCCACCCGCAAGGCGTGAGCGCACGCGGTCGTCCAGACTTTCGAGATCGGAAGGCGGACGGTCCGCCGCGATCACCACCTGGCGGCCGGCATCAATGAGCGCATTCAGCGTGTGGCAGAATTCCGCTTGGGTCGACTTGCCCTGCAGGAACTGGAGATCGTCGATGACGAGCACGTCGATTCCGCGCAATGCCTCCTTGAATGCGAGCGCGGTCTGCGTCTTCAGTGCGGCCACAAAGCCATACATGAACTTTTCGGCCGTGAGGTAAAGCACCTTGCGTTCGTTGCCGGAATTACCCGCCCAGGTTACTGCCTGCAACAGGTGAGTTTTGCCCAATCCGACGCCGGCGTGAATATAGAGTGGATTGAACATCACGGGATCTCCGCGCCGGCCTTCCGCAACCTGGCGCGCTGCGGCGTGGGCCAGCGTGTTGGAGCGCCCGATCACGAAACTCGCGAAGGTCAAGCGCGGATCAAGCGGCGAACCGCCAAGCGCGTCGTGACTGGCGGAGACGGGCGCGGTCGCAGTCGCGCGCAATTCCGGCATCGGCCGGCTATCCGGCCTTTCGAGGCGGCGCGCCTCGATTGGCGCAACCACCTCCTTCGCCGGCGCCGCACATCGCATCGCCGAGCGCACCGTGAGATCGATCCGGTGCACCTCGGGCATCTCCGCCTGCCAGCATGACAGAACGCGCTCGGCATAGTGGGCCTGGATCCAACTCTTCAGGAAGCGGGTGGGTACCGAAAGATGAACGCTTTCGTCCTGCACGCCTTCAAGGTCCATGCGCGCAAACCAGCTTGTGTAGACGTCCTCTCCGACGCTCGACCGCAATCTGCCTTTCACACGCGACCAACGATCCTGTTCTGTGTTTGTCATTGCCCTGGGACTTTTCTGAAGGAGTTCTATTGACTGGTGAAACTGCTGTGCGCGGCGCACGAGCTGCCCCAAACGAGGCTCCCGCATTCGGCCGCAGCTCACCTGTTCGGCGAGAAGCCGTCAGGCAGGTCATCGGCTGAAGGGGGGAAGCGCTCGCGAGGTCAGCGCGTACTTAACGGCCTGTCCGGAGCTCGCGCAGGAGGCCGCGTGCAGGCGGACTCCAAAATGTTGGTTCGGTTGTCGTTCGAAAATGGCTTGCTATCAAAAACCGCGTATTTATAGGACATACGACCTCCCCCTCCTGCCGCAGCAAAAACGCGGCAAGCCGTCCTTTCCAAAGTTGTCAATTCGATCGGCGTTGCCTGAAACTCGCCCGTTCAGTCGTTACGCCACTCGAGCCGCCCACTTACTCCAACCCGTTTCGCCCGCTTCGCCTTCCGTCCCGCCTGAGAAATTTCGACACAAAACTCCGTTGCCCATATTGCTATAGGCTTTGCTCCGACAATCGCTTGGAAAGCGTCGCCACGCGCACACCGCCGCCGATTTGCACGTCCGCCCCGATCCTTAATCCGCGCTGGTCTCAAGAGCCGTGGGCGCAGCGAACGTTCTTAGAGATACATCATGCCTTGCATCCCGCAATGAAAATGATTCATCGCAGCTGGCGCCAAAAGCAACTTGGCGTCCGCCAAATCAGGCAGCATCTGTGGTGCGAGGGCGCAAGGTTTTGAATCTGTGCGAAGATTCGAAACAAAAAGGCAGTGTCACATTTTCAGCGCGCGCCTAAAATAAATTCATAAATTGTTTACGTTGGGGCGGCGCTGCGGCGATTTTTCGAACAACTCGCCTCCGCTATGCCGATAAGTGACTACGTAAACGCGTTTTTTTTTGCTCGTCAGACAAGGGTAACCCTTGCGATCAGCGATGCGGGTGAGCAAGCGCGATTTGCCGGCAAAGGCGGCATTTTCACCCGCCGGAGCAGCCGGCATCCCGCTCGTCGAATGAAGGCTTTGGTCCGGCCAACGGTCATAACGCTCCGACGGAAGGAATTACGAGCCAGGAGACTTCTGCAAGGGCGGATAAATAACAAGAGCGGGAAAAACAAAAAGCCCGGCAACGCCGGGCTCCCAAAGAACGGTCATCGACCGGCTTATTTCGCGAGCTTCGCAATCTGATGCGCGAGCCGCGAAATTTTTCGGCTTGCATTGTTCTTGTGAACGATTTTGCGCTGAGCCGCCCTCATCAGCTCCGGCTCGGCGCGCGCCATCGCCTTGAGCGCTGCATTACGGTCGCCGCGCTTGATCGCCTCTTCGACCGATCGCACCGAGCTGCGCATCTGGGTGCGGCGCGATTTGTTGATGACGGTGCGGCGGGCAATCTTGCGCGTCGCCTTCTTGGCGGAAGTCGTGTTGGCCATGTTCTCAAAGTTCCTTCGATGGTGACCGATCCTGAGCGGAAGCGTATGCCGACGGTTCGCCTGATCGACGCTGATGTGTTTTCGGGTGCTCTCTCAAGAATGCCACTCTCGCAAGCATATGCTTAAGAAGGATATGCTCAACGATATGCTCACTGGCAGGCGATGCTCAAAGAACAGCGGCGGCGGGATTGCGCCCGCCGCCATTTGGCCGATCTTATAGAGGCACCTTCCTGCAGCGTCAACGCCTTGAGAGGCTTCCCAAGGTCACGGAAAGATGCGCAAAAAGACCGATAAGGCGCTGATGAGGTTGTATTTCTCACCCCGCACCGTTATTGGCTTGCACGCCGGCGTTGCCAGACGCAGGACTTCGGAATTCGAACGCTAGGGACGCGACAAGCGCAGGGTGAAGCATGATCCGCGGTTTCTTCCGACTCGTGGGATTACTGCTCTTGGCCGGCGGATTTGTCTTCATGGTCTATGACGGGGCACGCTACGTCGCCGACAACACCTTGCGTTTCACCCGCTTCGGTCAGTTCTGGAACGACGTCAATCAATCAAGCCAACAGGCTTTCCACGTCTGGGTGACAAGCAAATCGCCCTGGCTATGGAACACCGTGATCCGGGTCATTCTGGACCAGCCCGCCTTTGTCGTCATGGGCGTGGTCGGAATCCTGTTCATGCTGTTATTCCGGCCGCGCAAGCCGTTGATCGGCTATTCAAGAGACTGACCGCGCCGGACTGCCAAGGGAGCGAACGAGGCGAACGCTGCAGCCGGTAACGGGGCTGCCGTATTCCGCGTAACACCTTATATATTGAAGGAAGCACTTTCCCCCTCAGGCCCTTGCATCCCTTAAGGGAGGTAACCCATGTTGTTCATGCGCAAGACCACCAGCTTGCCGAGCGCTGCGGAGGCGCTGCCCGGCCGCGCCGATCCGATTCCGACAGCTAGAGTGCATTTCGTGAATGGCCACCAATTGAAGCCGCCCTATCCGGCTGGGCTGGAGCAAGCGGTGTTCGGGCTCGGCTGCTTCTGGGGCGCCGAACGCAAATTCTGGGAGCTGGGCGAAGGAATCCACGTGACGGCCGCGGGTTATGCGGGCGGCTACACCAAAAATCCCACCTATGAAGAGGTGTGCTCGGGACGCACCGGGCACACCGAAGTCGTGCTTGTCGTTTTCGATCCGAAAAAGATCTCGTACGACCGGCTCTTGAAGACGTTTTGGGAAAGCCATGACCCGACCCAGGGCATGCGTCAGGGCAACGACGTCGGGACGCAGTATCGTTCTGCGATCTACACCTCTGGCGAGCCGCAGCGCAAAGCGGCGGACGCCTCCAAAGCCGCCTATCAA
>JBPYDY010000133.1:0-5327 GCA_051986155.1 Methylocella sp. | reverse complement strand
GAAGGCCTGATGAACCAAAATCTGCCGACAAAGCCGCCGAAGCCGTTGGATAACGGGCCAACCGCGGGCCCTGATTGCGCGACGCTGGTTTGCGGCGACAAAGCGCCGGATTTCAGCCTGCCGGACGATGGCGGGGGCAAAGTTTCGCTCGCAGGCTTTCGTGACCGGCTGCTTGTTCTTTACTTCTACCCGAAGGATGATACCTCAGGTTGCACGAGGGAGGCGATCGAGTTCAACGCCTTGCGGGGCGAATTCCAGAAGGCAGGCGCGGCGATCCTTGGAGTTTCGGCCGATTCGGTGGCAAGTCACGAAAAATTTAAGGCCAAACACAAGCTCGGACTAATCCTCGGCTCCGACGAGTCGAGAGCAGTCCTGGATGCCTATGGAGTCTGGGTTGAAAAGAGCATGTACGGCCGCAAATACATGGGGATCGAGCGAACGACGTTCTTGATAGGAAAGGACGGCAGGATTCTTGCCTCTTGGACCAAAGTGAAGGTTCCCGGCCACGCCGCGGAAGTGCTTGCAGCCGTCAAGGGGCTATAAGGCGCCGAATGCAAGGCCAGCCTTAATCTCGGCGTTTCCCATTTTCCCGGCACTGCCTATCGTCTGCCGGGCGTTGCCGGCAAGGCGGGAGCCGCAACCTGTGCGGCCAGCTGAGGCGTGGTTTATACCCGCGACGGTAAGGGTTTCGAACTCCTTCTGTCCGCGAGGATTCCGGTTATTGGCCATTGCCGCTGCCGCGCGGCCATCCTATACCAGCGCCGCATCCCGTGTGAAGGAGCGCCCGTGAGCCCCGCGCCTTGCCAAAGGCGCGTGTTTTGCAGCGCGTGTTTTGCAGAAAGAACCAAACATGATTGAGCCAGTGCAGGTGAAGCGAAAAGGCACCGGAATGAAAGAGCAAACCAAGGAAGGCGGGTGGGGCGAAACTCTGAAGGTCGTAGTCGAGGCGCTGCTCATCGCACTCCTTGTGCGCACCTTCTTGTTCCAACCATTCAATATTCCTTCCGGCTCGATGATCCCGACATTATTGATCGGCGATTATCTTTTTGTCTCCAAATATAGCTACGGCTACTCGGATCATTCGTTCCCATTCAGCCCCAACTTGTTTGCGGGGAGGATTTTTGGCTCCCAGCCGAAGCGCGGCGACGTCGTCGTGTTCAAGCTCCCGCGTGATGGCCAAACGGACTACATCAAGCGGGTCATCGGGCTACCAGGCGACAACATTCAAATGAAGGAAGGCCGCCTTTACATCAATGGCGTGATGGTGCCGCGCACGCCGATCGCCAAGTACCATGGGGAGGGTTTCTATGGGGGAGGGGGCGACCAGCCAACCTACGAAGAGACATTGCCTGGCGGCGTCAAGCACACAATTATCCAGCTTCAGGGCGACAGCGGAATTAACAGCAACACCCAAGTCTTCGAGGTTCCGCCCGGAAACTATTTTATGATGGGCGATAACCGGGACAATTCGACAGACAGTCGAGTTCCGCCCGACCAAGGGGGCGTGGGATATGTGCCATTCGAGAATCTCGTTGGCCGTGCCCAGATGATTTTCTTTTCGGTCGGGGAGGGGGAGCCCGCCTGGGAGTTCTGGAAGTGGCCCTGGGACGCGCGCTGGGGCAGGATGTTCGAAATCGTGAAGTAGGATGGCGCGGCCAGATCGGCAAGTCAAAGCGCTCGAGGCGCGCATCGGGCATGTTTTCGCGGACCGCACTCTGATTGCGGCGGCGCTTACTCATGTTAGCGCGGCTGGGGGAGACAAGCGCGAATCCTATCAACGACTCGAATTTCTCGGCGATCACGTCTTAGGTCTTGTCGTTTCCGAGATGCTTTACGAAACCTTTCGGCGGGCCGATGAGGGCGAGCTTTCCCGCCGGTTGGCAAGCCTCGTCCGCAAAGAGAGCTGCGCCGATGTCGCCCTCGCCTGGGGCGTCGACGCCGCCATCCAGCTGGGCGAGGGGGAACATCCTTCTAATGCCGCCAAGGTCACAATCCTCGGCGATGTCTGTGAATCGATCATCGGCGCGGTCTTCCTTGATGCTGGCTATGCGGCGGCAAGGAAGGTGGTGGCTTGTGCCTTTGGCGAAAAGATGCGCTCCCCCGGATGGCCATTGCGCGATCCTAAGACGGCGCTGCAAGAATGGGCGCAAGCGCGCGGCTTGCCGCTGCCGCTCTACCGTGAGATGACGCGGTCGGGACCCGACCACGCGCCCGAATTCACTGTCAGCGTCGAGGTGCCGGGTTACCCAACGGCCGAGGCAAAGGGATTAGCCAAACGCCTTGCCGAGCAGGCTGCGGCAGCGGCTTTTATGGCGCGCGAAGGGATCGACCCCGGCGGCCAAAAAGGCGCTGTGTGACCGGCGAAAACGATTTCGGAAGGAGCTGCGGCTTCGTCTCTCTTATCGGCGCGCCCAATGCCGGGAAATCGACTCTCATTAACCGGCTCGTCGGCGCGAAAATCTCAATTGTGTCGCGAAAATCTCAAACGACGCGCAGCTGCGTGCGCGGAATTGTCGTAGACGGAAAGGCGCAGATCATTTTCGTTGATACGCCGGGGCTCTTTGCGCCAAGGCGCAGACTCGACCGGGCGATGGTCGCTGCGGCTTGGGAGGCGGCCGTGGAGACGGACGCGGCCGTGCTGCTCGTCGATGCGCGCAAAGGCATCGATGCCGAAGTTGAGGCCATTGTTGCTAAACTCCACCAGACTGGTGTCGTAAAGTTTCTTGCTCTCAATAAGATCGACGCCGTTGAACCGCCCAAGCTCCTCGGACTTGCCGACAGACTCAATGGCGAACTCACCTTCGCGCAGACTTTCATAATCTCGGCGCTGCGCGGGCATGGGCTCGCCAAATTCAAGCAGGAGCTCGGAAAACTCATGCCCGCGGGCCCTTGGCTTTACCCGGAAGATCAGATTTCGGATGCGCCGTTGCGCCGGCTCGCCGCCGAGATCACGCGCGAGAAACTTTTCGATCGACTGCATGACGAGCTTCCTTACGCATCGACGGTCGAGACGACGCTCTGGCAGGATCTGCCTGATGGCCCCGCGCGAGTTGAACAAACGATCTATGTCGCGCGCGAAGGCCACAAGAAAATTGTGATCGGCGAAGGCGGCCAAACGATCAAGGCGATTGGAACGGCTGCGCGAAAAGAAATCGCCGAGGCAGCCGGACAAAAGGTGCATCTGTTTTTATTCGTCAAGGTGAGCGAAAGCTGGGCCGACGATCCGGAGCGGTACAAGGAGTTGGGCCTAAAATTCCCGAAGCAATGAAGTTCGGTGGCGAGGCCCGCAGCTGCAAGCGCGCACGCCCGTTCAGCCAAGCGGGTAGGCGGCTTCGACGATGTAAGGGCCGCCGCCGGTCGATGCCTTCGACGAAAACAAGACAAAGCGCGTCGCCTCGAAATGACGGGAAAAAAACCCGCCCCGCGAGGCGAGATATTCGGCGACGGCGGCGCAGGACGCGGCACGCAGCCGCGCCAGCGTGACATGCGGAATGAACTTTCGCCCCTCTGGTGGGACACCGGTGCGCCGGATCAAACGGTCTTGCTGCGCCTGCAGTTCGACCAGCGGAGGCGCGGGCTTAGCCCTAGCGATAAGGGCCCTGGGTTTGGCGCCGCCAAAGGAACTAAGGCCCTCAATCGTTACCGTAAATGGCGGCAGCCGGATCCGCTCCAGACAGGAGCGCACATCTCGCGCGGTCGCATCATCGATATCGCCGATAAAGCGTAAGGTCAGATGGTAATTTTCTGCATCGATCCAGCGCGCGCCGGACAGCCCGCCGCGCAACATGGCAAGCTCACTGGCGAGCTCGGAAGGGATTTCGAGTCCCGTGAAGAGACGGGGCATATCTCCCTCCTTCTCTGGCTCGCCAGCGCGCAGATCGGTTGCGTCCGGGGCAGCCTTAACTTGCGGGAGGCTCCATGGCTTATAATGGCGATTCGGCCTAAAGGGAATCGTTGCGTGAAAAATGGCTGAGCTTGATCGCTTCGAGCCGCTGGGCTCTATCGTGCCGCCTACCTTTTTTCGATTGCAGCAAATCGCGCGGGCATGGAAATCAGCCTTGCTCGTAACTGAATTCGCCGCGCGGAGGGTGAATGGCCGATTCGCTGAAAAAGGGAGCGCTCACCTTTCTTGATACGCTCATCATGGCGATCGCGGGTTCGGCCCCCGCTTATTCGATCACGGTCAGCACGGCCGCGCTGATTGTTGCGGCCGGGGCCGCCGGACCCGCCGCACTTTGGATCGCCGCCCTGCCGGTGCTCGGTATTACGCTGGCGTTCGCACAGCTCAACCGCTGGCAGCCGGATGCCGGCGCGGCCTATGTCTGGGTTGGCCGCGCGATGCACCCAGCGTTGGGTTTTCTTGCCGGCTGGGCACTGCTCAGTCTTTCGACCATCTTCAATGTCGCCGCGTCTCTTCCGGCGGGGCAGGCAACGCTGGAAATCCTCGCGCCGCGCCTTGCCAACGACGTTTTGTGGACGACCGGCGCCGGGGCCCTATGGTTCCTTGCCGTGCTGGCGGTCGTCACAGCCGGCATCACGGTCAGCGCCCGGGCGCAGATCGCTTTGACCCTGCTCGAGGTCGCCGCCGTTATCCTAGTCTGCGGCCTCGCGATCTGGAAGGCGCGCGCCGCTCCGGCCGCCGGCTTTTCCTGGGAATGGTTTTCGCCGGCGGGCTTCGGCTCGTTCCAAGCATTCTCGGGCGCGATGCTGGTTGCGCTTTTCTACTATTTCGGCTGGGATGTCTCGGCCAATCTCGCGGAGGAGACGGCGAACGCCGGCCGGGCCGCGGGTCTTGCCTGCATCCTCGGGGTGCTTGTCGTGATTGCCTTGTTTCTGCTTGCGCAGGTTGCGGCCCAAAATGCTCTCCCCCAAAGCGACATCGAGGCGCATGCCGGCAATTTGCTTCCGGCTCTCGGCGCTGCGGCGCTGCCTGCGCCCTGGAGCGCCATCGCCGTGTTGGCGATCCTGGTCAGCACCATCGCAACCATCGAGACCCAGCTCCTCCAATGCACGAGGCTGTTGTTTTCCATGGCCCGCGACCGGGTGATCGGGCAAGCTATGGGCAAGCTGCATCCGCGTTTTCAGACGCCCTGGCTTGCGGGCTTCGCGGTCGCCTTCGTCACGCTTCTATTGTTTGCCGGGTCGGCCACTTTGCCATCCGTTGGCGCAATGATGACGAGCCTCATCGATGCGATCGGCGTGCAAGTCGCTTGTTATTATGCATTGGCGGGTATTGCGTGCGCTTGGCATTTCCGCAAGGCGAAGCACGGCGGCTGGAAGACGCCGGTATTTGCCGTTGCTGTCCCCCTGACGTCGGCGCTCTTTAT
>JBPYDY010000132.1:0-2668 GCA_051986155.1 Methylocella sp. | reverse complement strand
GCTATTCTACCTTCAAACCGAGCTTTTTCACCAGCCCACCCCATTTCTTTTCATCAGCGTCGATGTCGGCGGCATAGGCCTCGGGCGTCCCCGGCAAGGCTTCCGCGCCTTCTGTTGCAAGACGGCTCTTTACATCTTCGCTGGCAAGCGCCGCGTTGAGTTCCTTGTTCAGGCGCGCAATGACAGCGGGCGGCGTCCCGGCTGGCGCGGCAAGCCCATACCGCAGCACGGCTTCAAAGCCAGGTACGCCACTTTCGGCGAGCGTTGGCAGATCCGGGAGCAGGCTCGATCGTGTCGCACTGGTGATCGCAAGTCCGCGCAGGGTTCCGGCTTTTATATTGCCGACCGCGACGGGGACCGGGAGAAACATCATCGGAATATGTCCACCAAGGAGATCGCCCATGGCGGGGCCGTTTCCCTTGTACGGCACGTGCTGCAACTTCACCCCAGCCTCATTGGCGAGGTACTCGCCGGCCAGATGATTCACTGTCCCAACGCCCGGCGAACCGTATTGCGGCGGAGCGGATGCTGCTTTCGCATACGCGATTAATTCCGCGATCGAGTGCACTGGCAGTGACGGATGGACGACGAGGGCATTCGGCGCAAAGCCGATCATCCCGATCGGCGTGAGATCCTTGTGCGGGTCATAACCGGCATTGGCATTCATCGCGGGCGCGATCGCCATCGTCGCCGTGTAACTCAACAGGATCGTGTACCCGTCGGGTGCGGCCTTCGCGACGAACCGGGTTCCGATCGTGCCGCCGGCACCGCCCTTGTTCTCCACCACGATCTGCTGGCCGAGTGTCGCCGAAAGCTTGTCGCCGACAATGCGCGCCACCACCGTGGTACTGCCGCCGGGCGGAAATGGCACGACCAGGGCGATCGGCCGGCTCGGATAATCCTCGGCATTGGAAATACCGGCGACGCACAGGAGACAGACAAGAACCAACGCGTGAAGAACGGACCGCCGCATCGTCACTCGACCTTGAGCCCCAGTTTTTTCACGAGCCCGCCCCACTTCCTTTCTTCCTTGTCGATATCGACTCCGTATTCGGACGGTGTCGACGTCAAAGGATCGCCGCCTTCCTTCTGGATCTGCTCTCGCACCTCGGGGATATCGACGATCTTGCGCAATTCCTCGCCAAGCCGGTCGATGATCTCTTTGGGTGTGGCGGCGGGAGCCAAAAGACCGTAGTGCAGCACGGCTTCGAATCCGGGCATCCCGGATTCATCGAAGGTCGGCACATCGGGCAACAGTGAAAAGCGCTTTTTGCTCGTGACAGCGACGGCGCGCAGCTTGCCCGCCTGTAGGTTGCCAAGCGCGGGCGGCAGCACGCCAAACGCGATGGGCACGTGACCTCCGAGCAGGTCATTCATCACCGGGGCCGTGCCTTTGTAGGGAATGATGGCGACATCAACCCCCGCTTCGGATTTGAACAGCTCTGCGCACATGTAGCCGCCGGTGCCGATAGCCGAGGTGCCAAGATTGAATTTGCCCGGGTCCTTCTTGGCCATAGCGATGAATTCGCCAATCGATTTTGCCGGGAACGAAGGGTTCGCCAGCAACGCAACGGGCATCGAAGCCACAAGCCCGACCGGTGCGAAGTCCTTGCGCGGATCGTAGCCGGCATGGGCGTAAAGGCTTGGGTTGATCGAGATGGTGCCGGTGTGCCCGAGCAACAGCGTGTAACCATCGGGTGCGGCTTGCGCGACCGCGCGGGTGCCGATCGTGCCGCCGGCGCCGGCCCGGTTATCGACGACGAATTGCGCACGCATCGCTTCAGACAATTTGGCGGCGACCACACGCGCCATCGCATCCACACCGCCACCCGGCGGAAACGGAACGACCAGGGTAACCGTCCGCGTCGGATAATCCGGAGCGGCGAGAGCCGCATTCGCCGTCGCAAACAGCATCGCAAACGCCGACACCACGGCGGCGACAGATCGGGGCATGGCGTTTCTCTCCCGGAGACGTTTTGTTTGCCCGACTATAGCGCAAATCCTGCGCGAAACGCCGTCATTCCTTGACCCTGTATTGGAGGCAAAAAACAGAGCCGAACTCGGGCTTACCCGAGCTCGGCTTGATCGAAAAACCTGGCGTCCGAAATCTGACCGCTAGTGAATGCTGGCTTGGCTGTTATGGCGCAGCCGTTCGATTTCGTCCTTCACCAGTAATTTGCGCCTTTTGAGTTCCACTATTCTCAGATCATCGACCGCGGGATGGGTCAGACATTCGGTAATTTCTTCTTCGAGTGCCTGATGTCGTTTTTCCAATTCCGCAAGGTGCGATTGCATCGACATGCAGTATGTCTCCTCAATCAGTGGCTCTCTACGATTTAAGTCTAGCGCAGACTCATCACAAGAGCGACCGTACACCCTCCTCAGCGCTGCGGCAAACGGGCGCAAACCTTTGATCGGCACACCGATTTTCCGCAAGCTTGAACGCGCTTGTGGAAAACGC
Organism: Methylocella sp.; assembly: GCA_051986155.1. GTDB lineage: Bacteria > Pseudomonadota > Alphaproteobacteria > Rhizobiales > Beijerinckiaceae > Methylocapsa. Next base: position 207 of record JBPYDY010000132.1, on the reverse strand, counting down.
AATAATTGCCATGCTTTTGCCGAGAGACGGCGGCCAAGCAAAAAATACCAGCGGTGGCAATGACCAACGAGGAAGAACGCGCGTTGCGGGAGCGGCTGGCGCGCCTGCTGCAGGAACACCGCGACCTCGACGCGGCGATAACGGCCTTGGTGACCTCGCCCGGTTCCGACCTTATTCAGATCCAGAGACTGAAGAAGCGGAAGCTCA
>JBPYDY010000131.1:0-3412 GCA_051986155.1 Methylocella sp. | reverse complement strand
AAGCGATTGCGCACAGGTCTCGAAACATTTCTGGAATAATTCTAATCTTTAAATACCGCCCTGGCTTGTGGGATTTCGCCGGCTTCCCGGCGCTATCTGAGCTTGTGAGCTGCGGGGGGTTACTCCTTCAACAAAGGGGCGAGCAAATTATCAAGCGCCTCTGGCGTCATCTCTCCTCTCTGTTTCTTGCCGTTGATAAAGAAGGTCGGCGTTGCCGACACGCCGAATTTTTCGGCCGCGCGGTCATGGATCTTGGCGATCTTGTCGTAGAGGCTTTGATCGTTGAGGCAGGCATCGAAGGATTTCTGGCTCATTCCGGCCTGCTTGAGAAGGTTGGCTAAGGCTTCGAGGGCCTTGTCCGGAACGAGCCAGTTTTTCTGCTGGGCGAACAGAAGCTCGACGACAGCGTTGCGCTTGTCGTCGCCGGCGCAGCGGGCGAGCATGGAGCCGGCGGCCGCCAAAGGGTCGAGAGGGAACTCGCGCAAGATAAAACGGACCTTGCCGGTATCGATATATTTGCTCTTCAGCTGCGGGAAGGTGCCGGTGTAAAAGGCCGCGCAATGGCCGCAGGTCATCGATGCGTATTCCACGATGGTGACGGGCGCGTCGCTCGAGCCAAGGGCAAGGTCGGGCAGGGCCTCGCCCGCCATGAGCTCGGCAACCGGCACATTGTCTCCATCGGCGATCACCGGCATGGGCCAGAAGCATATCAGCCAGAAGCATATTGGAATGACGAAACAGGCGATCATCGGGAAACAGCCCACCGTCGCCGCGAGCGCACCAAGGCGGCTCCTGAGGCGTCTGCATCCGGCATTGGGAGAAGGCATCGACTTAAGCTCCATCTGTGCGGGAGCGCTGATTTGCCTGACCAGGGCACCGAAATGCAAGTCAATTCTTGGTTTTCGATTCCGGCTTCCCGGCACTCGCCAGACGTTTGCCGCGTGATCTTGCAGTTGACGGCAAGAGAGTTCAGAATGCAGCGCCGAAACGGCCCGGGTTCGGGATGGTGCCATATTAGGGAGGACTATGGATGGAACGGATCATGCTGACGTTCATTGCATGTTTGGGGGCCGGTTTGATCCTCGCGGCGGTCTGGGCTTTCATATCCTATGGAACGGCATTTGAAGCGATTGAGGACCGCATCACCGCTTGGCTGCAAGCCGTGATCTGAGGCTGAGCTCGCGCGCTGAAGGCTTACAATTTGTTGCATGCGGCCCTGTCACACCGAGATTAGCGATCTCCGAAAGGCAGAGGCGAAGGGCGCCCAAAGAGGCAGGCACAGGCAAAATGCGGCAAGGAACTTTGGCTGGCGGGTGACCGTCCCTATCCCTAGAACCGCCGCGCGGCTACGGCGTGCGTTCCCATGGACTCGCTCCTCGTGATCAATGCTGGCTCCTCGAGCGTCAAATTCCAATTGTTTGGCGCGGATGGCTCGCGGGACCTTCAGAGGTTGGTAAAGGGGCAAATCGAGGGCATCGGCACGCACCCAAGACTTCGCGTCACGGCGGTTGGGAGGGAACCGGTCGATGAGATCTATGCGCCGGAACGTGTGGCCGATGTTCCGGCAGCCTTCGCAATAATGACGGATTGGCTGCGAAAAATCCAAAACGTCGAGCCGATTGCCGTGGGGCATCGCGTGGTTCATGGCGGTCCAAAGTATAAAGGGCCGGTCTTGGTCGACGCCGCCGTGCTTTCCGAACTTAAACGCTATATGCCTCTGGCGCCGCTTCACCAGGCAAACAACTTGGCGCTCATCCAATCAATTCGCGCCCAGTTTCCAAATCTTCCGCAGGTTGCCTGCTTCGACACAGCTTTCCACCGCGGCCATGACGCGGTCGTCGACCATTTTGCAATGCCAGCGCGATTTTACGCGGAGGGCGTTCAGCGCTATGGGTTTCATGGCTTGTCGTACGAATTTATCGCCCGGCGTTTGTGCCACGTGGCGCCAGAGACCGCCGGAGGGCGTGTCGTCATTGCCCATTTGGGCAGCGGCGCGTCCATGTGCGCTCTTCTTGCCGGGCGAAGCATCGAAACCACAATGGGGTTCACTCCGCTCGACGGACTGCCGATGGGCACCCGGCCAGGCCAAATCGATCCCGGTGTTTTGCTCTATCTCTTCGAGGAAAAGCGCATGAGCGTGACCGAGATTAAGCAACTGCTATATGACGAATGCGGATTAAAGGGCCTTTCTGGTATCAGTTCCGATGTGCAGGAGCTCGAGGCAAGCCTCGAACCGCGGGCGCGTTTCGCACTCGACTATTTTGTGTACCGCGTTGGGCTTTGCACGGGGATGCTTGCTGCGGCGCTGGGAGGACTCGACGCATTTGTGTTCACGGCCGGGATCGGTGAAAACTCGCCGTCCCTTCGTGCGCGCATCGTGGATAAGCTCGCCTGGCTCGGTGCCCAGATCGATCCAAACGCAAATGCGAGGGGTGAAGCCGTGATATCCGGGCGCGAGAGCCGCGTTGGCCTTTATGTTATCCCGACCGACGAGGAACGGATGATCGCGGACCATACGTTGGCGCTGTTGACGGCGGCCGGGCTTGCGGCACGATAATTTGCCCGCGCGGCCTCGGGTGTTCGCCGCCGCTGTCCGGCTAACTTCATGGTTGATTGCAAAAGGAATCGGTGATGGCGAACAAAATACATGCCGCGACTGGAGAGAAAGACGTGCTTACGCAGAATCAACTCAGATTAATGCACGCATGGTGGCGCGCTGCCAACTATCTTGCCGTCGGGCAAATTTATCTCCTGGACAATCCGCTGCTGCAAGAGCCGCTCAAGATCGAGCACGCAATGGCTCGACATCGACGCGGCGATAAAGCATTGCACGCAAGGCATCGGTATCTGGGAGTGGGCGAGCAACGATCGGGGCAATGAGCCCGATGTCGTCATGGTGTGCGCGGGCGACGTGCCGACGCTCGAGACTCTGGCCGCCGTCGATTTGCTGCGTCACTACGCCCCAAGCCTAAAAATCCGTGTCGTAAACGTTGTCGATCTGATGACCTTGCAGCCTAAGTCTCGCCATCCCCACGGGCTGGTCGACAAAGATTTTGATGACTTGTTCACAAAGGACAAGCCAGTGATATTTGCCTTTCATGGTTATCCATGGCTGATCCACCAGCTCACTTTATTGCCGAGTACGGCACCGATATGCCGGACGTCAAAGATTGGCGCTGGCAGAACAAAGGCTGACCAAGGGCCAAATCGCTGGCGTTGACGCAGGACGCCCCCTGTGCCACGAACCTATGCAGGCAAAATCTTCCCATGGGCGGTTAGCTCAGCTGGTAGAGCATCTCGTTTACACCGAGAGGGCCGGCGGTTCGAGTCCGTCACCGCCCACCAATAAAATCAAATATTTACTGATAAAACCGGCCCAATCGAACACTTCGAAAATCGCATTAGCCAACGG
>JBPYDY010000130.1:0-5449 GCA_051986155.1 Methylocella sp. | reverse complement strand
GTCTCGGCGTCCCAAAGTATATTGTTGGCCATTTTGAGTTCGGCGGAGAGCTTGGCGAGCTCATCGTCAACGAGGCTGCATTCTTCTTTGAGGGACTTGAGAAGGGAAAGGTCATGACGTATGTGGGCAAGCTTTTCGGCGTCGGTGACGCGGCTTTCTTTGGTCTCCAAAATTCCGATCTTGTCGATGAGCTCGCCAACCGAACTCGGAATCGCGATAGCAGGTGATGCCAGAACAGTCCGCTTGGGTTTGCGGGCTTTCTCCACGAGCCGCGCTTCGATCGCGGCAGCGACCTTTTTGAAGACGGACTCCCAATCATTGTTGTTGGGTTGGCGAAAGAGCCGCATGCTCGGATACCAAGGGCTGTCTTCGCGGTCCAAAAGCCAGCGCCAGTCTGGCATGCTTTTGAGCGCGACAAAGACCGGACTTCCCAAGGCTCCGGCGAGATGCGCGATCGACGTATCCGAGGTTACGACAAGATCGCAATTTGCGGCGACCGCTGCACAGTCCATGAAGGAGCCAGGCCCCTTATCGAAGTCGTCTCCTACGCACTCGATGGCAAACCGCCCGCCAGGCGAATTCACGGTGACCGGAGCCTGATCCTTCATAAGGCTTAGGAGCCGCACGCCCGGGATTGCCGCAAGCGGTGCGAAGCAGGGAAGCGGAATCGACCTTTGAAGGTTAATGAGCTTGTTGCCGTGCCAGGCGATACCGATCCGAAAGCCGCGCGAGCCAATCCGTTCGCCCCATTTGGCGATGCGGGCTGAATCCGGGCGAAGATAGGGTATAGGCGCCGGAATCGTATCAAGGCTGGCCAGAGCCTCTTCCAGGCGCCCGCATTTCTGTAGAGCGGCGCCCCGGATGCCGAGACATTGAGGATGTGCGCGGGTCTGCCGCAACACCTCGTCGCAGGATGAAACCGCCTGTTCTGCGTGCCCCAACCGGAGCAAAATATTGGCGCGGTTGGTAAGGGCCGGTAGAAATCCTGGCCGGATCCGCAGAGTATAGGTGCAGGCCGCCGGCGCGTCCCGATCTCTGCTGAGGTCGTGCAGGACCTTTCCGCGATTGCAGGAGGCTTCATAATGGGCGGGATCGAGGGCAAGAGCCGCGTCATAGACGGCAAGCGCCTCGAGCTGACGGGATAGCGCCTGCAGCGCTATTCCTTTAGGGCTATTCCTTTAGGGCTATTCCTTTAGGGCTATTCCTTTAGGGCTATTCCTTTGTTGTATAGCGCCTGCGGATAGCCGTTGCGGTATTGCGAGGCCAGATCGTAGGCGGCGAGCGCTTCCTCCAGACGGCCGAGCCTTTGGAGAACGTTGCCCCGATTGAGCTCCGTGTCCGCACCGGGCGCACCGCGCCGGGCGGCCTCATCATATGCGGCGAGCGCATCCTTATGCCGCCCAGCTTCTGCAAGACCGATCCCCGATTAAATAGATTTGTGCTATCCTCGGGGGCGTGCACCGCAACTGTATCAAAACAGGCAAGGGCCTCGTCCAGCCGTCCGAAGCGCTCAAGCAGCGCACCGCGATTGGTGAGCGCCCCGCAATGGGAAGGGTTTAGGCGCAGCGCCTCTTCATAGGCTTCGAGCGCCTCTGCCACGCGGCCAAGGCTCTGCGACACAACGCAGACGCTAAACAAGGTTTCCACGTCCTGCGGCTGCAGCTTTAGGATTGCTTCGAAGGATTTAAGCGCATCGTGCGGCTCGCCAAGCCGCTGATGAACGATGGCCCTTGCGGAGAGCGCATCGAGGAAGGCCGGCTGCATTGCAACGGCGCGATTGAACCATGAGAGGGCGTCGCGCAGCTTTCCGGCATGAAAATGAATGAGTCCGAAGGCATAGCAGCCAGCGCCGCTCTGGGCAGCGATATCCGGAAATTGGACAATTTGGCCGGCCGCCTCTGACCCCCTTCCGGCATTGAGCAAGGCAAGAGCCTCGCTGACGGCTATTTGGAAGCGCGCCCCGTTTCGGAATCCATCATTGTTGCCTGTGCGGTCAGGTTGCTCGCTTGGAACGACGCTCATCTACCCACGTGCCCATCAGGATCCGGATCGCCAAGCCGCGCCTTGTGAATGGGTTAGCTGGCTCCAGCATGGAACTTCAAAACTGTCGCGGCGTGGCGCGCCGATCGCGGCGCTAGGACTCGACATGAAGCATTGGGTTTGGATTGAAGCGAAGCAAACTTTCGCGGACCTGTCTTGTCCGAGCAATTCGTCGCATCTGCGGCGCAGTTTCGAAACTGTTAACCGCAAAGCTTTAAGGCCAATTAACATATTGCGCGCATTTTTTGCCAATGGCCTGCCGCGTTCTGCCTTTTGCCGCCAGCGCGGCCCTGATGCTCATGATCGCTGGCTGCTCGAACTATGAAACGCCGCGAAGGCCCGCTTGGCGTGCCGCAGCGGAAAAAGCTTGCCTCGCGCAAAGGCCGTTTCAGGTCTCGGCATATATTCAGCCCGCGCGCGCGATCGACGGCCCAGGCGTTTGCGGGCTCTCCTATCCCTTTAAGGTCAGCGCTTTACTCGATGGCGGCGTGCGCTTTAACGCAGTCTATACGCTCGACTGCCCGATGATCGCAAAGCTTAATGCCTGGGTGAGCGAGATCGTGCAGCCGGCCGCACGGTCTCGCTTCGGTCAGGAAGTGGTCGAGATTGCCGGGATGGGAGCCTATAGCTGCCGAACAATTAATAACCAGCCGGGGGAGCGCATGTCCGAACACGCGTTTGGCAATGCCATCGATATCGGCGGTTTTCGTCTCGCCGACGGGCGTGAGATTTCCATCCTCCATGACTGGACGGGGGGCGACGCGCAAACCCGGGCTTTTCTGCAAGACGTTCATTCCGGGGCATGCGGCCAATTCACCACCGTGCTCGGCCCCGGATCCAACATGTTCCATTACAATCACATCCATGTGGACCTCGCTCTGCATGGAAATAGTGCGTACGGCCTGCGCCGCATTTGCCGCCCGCTCCTCGGGCCAAGCCCGGTTCCGGGACCTCCGCTGGATAGCCTGCCCAATCCGCCCGAGATCGAAGAGGACGTCGATATTGCGGAAAGCAGGGCGCTTTCAGACGAACGGCTCGCATTGCACGCCGGGCCAGGCGCGGGCCCGACAGCTCGCATACCCGATGCCCTTTTTGCCGAGGCCGCGCGGATGCCCGCGGCCCGCGCCTATGCGCCCCTCCCCCAGAGCCGGTGAGGCCGCCGTTAGGTGACGCAACGGCTCGTCCTCGGGAAGGCAGGCCGGTCGACTCGGATCTCACTCCCGCGAACCCGATGCGATAGTGTTCCGCCCGTTTGGTTGTGCACCGGCTGCCGCGCGGCTGGTTTTTTGGCGGGGATCGATTCTGTCAAGCATAGGACGTTCGTAAGAACGCCCGTCTATCGACGGGCTATGGCACCGGCTGTGCCGGCGCGAGCCACAGCCCCTGCTTGCGGCGGGTGTTCTGCCGAACGCCTTATGGCTTGCGAGGCCAAGCCCGCCTCGCCGAGATTGGCCGCTGTGAGATGAATGGGCAAAATCTGACATCGTTCCGATGGTCAAATCCCCACTTCTACAGGCCGCTTGCCGCCGAGATGCATGAGGACTGGCTGGAGGCGACCCTTTACCGCATTTGGCGAGCACAAGAAGGAGATGCTGCGTCAGGCTGCATGAGCCTGGATCATTCCGGGCCTCGCAAGGCTAGCGCCGTGCTCGCGCCATCAAGCCCCCGAGCCTGCGGCGGTGGCCTTTCGGCCAGCCTTGGCGGCGCTTGCGCGCGGCTCTCGGAAAAGCCGAGGTCGGGACGAAGGGACCGGCCGCCGCGGTCGAACAAAGGGATGCCCGCTCTCTCCATGACCCTTTGGCAGAACTTGACGCACACAACTATGCTTTCGGCATCAAAGCACGCATCGACAAAAACGCCGGTGAGAAATGCGGGGTAGACGGCGGCGGCGCCTCGCTGTAATCCTAACCCTCTCGATCGAGCCTCGCCGCGGAGCGCCAGCCGCGGCTGTGCGGAGAGTCGTGTGCTGCATTGCCGCGTTCGAGGCCGGCGCGCCGGGGCGTTTGGGCGAGGCTCAAATGTCATCGGCGACCTTTCCGGCGCTTTCCACTGTTAGGGAGCAGCTATGGTCTGCTCTTGCCTTTACCGCGGCTTGAAGATTATCGCGGCGTTGGCCCCGATCGCGTTTTTGCCTGCGGGTTGTGCGGACCCCTGCCAGGAATGCACAAAGATTGTTTGTTCAGGCAATGATATCGACTGTTCTCCGGACACTTTGAAATGCGATGATTCTACTCAGTCAAACAAAGCAGCGTGCGAGAATAAAATAGCACTGTGTGAAGCAAAAAAGAAAGAATCGGTAACAGGGTGTGAACAAATCAAAGCTCTATGCTTCAAGTCTTGCAAAGTTCGCAGCGCGCCTCCCCCGTGATAAACCTTGGCAAAATCTCTACTCCATTGCCGCCTAGAGCCTGTGGATAGAATTGCCTGTGTGCCTTGCGGCGGAAAATCAATTTGCCGGTTTGCAGCTTGCGCCAGTGCATTGAGATGAGAGTTTGCGGATTCGGCGATGACGATACCGGTTGCGAAACAGCCTCAGATATTGGCGGGCGAGATTTTGCCGCGCGGCGACCCGCGGTGGAGGAGGTTACGCGATATCGTCTTCGAAAGATCGTTTCAAACCGGTAACTTTATTCTCACGTCAGGCGAAAGCAGCAACTACTTGTTCCAGTTGCGGCAAACGACGATGCTGGCTGAGGGAGCGGCGCTCATCGCGGACATCGTGCTGGAATATATGCAGCGCCACAACATTCATTGCATCGGCGGCCCGGTCCAAGGCGCGGTCCCGATCGGACAATCCGTTTTGATGCTCGGCCATGCCAAGCAATATCCGGTCCATCATTTCTTCGTGCGCAAAGAAGCCAAAAGCCATGGCGCGAGGGAATTGATCGACGGTTATCCCTTGGATAACTCCGAGGTCTTGATCGTCGATGATGTCGCCACCAAAGGCGGATCAATCGACAAAGTGATCGGAAATCTGCTCAAAGAGCATCCAAGCTGTGCTGTCAAGCGGGCGCTCGTCATCGTGGATAGAGAGCAAGGAGCTGCCGGAGAACTGCTCGCAAGACGCAGCGTCCAGCTGGTGTCATTATTCAAGAAAAGCGATTTCGAGATCTCTGAGTAGGTTTGGGGACACCGGGCGCCTGCTTGCTTGCCAGCGATGCGTCAGGCCGGAGCAAAGTAGTAGAGCATCACAAGATTGGCGGCTTTGCAAAGAAGGGTCTTGTTTTGGGTGCCTGCTGCTGTTGCTCGGCGCGCATGCATGGGCGCAAAACGACTCCCTGTCCGATGCCGGCCATGACGGCGCCCAATCCAGCGGCGGCGAAAATTGTCCGCAGGGGACCGCGCAAGCGGCCGGCCAGTCTTATTCAACACGGCCGCCCTGGAATGTGGCCGGGGTTGATTATGCGGT
>JBPYDY010000129.1:0-2251 GCA_051986155.1 Methylocella sp. | reverse complement strand
CCGGTGAAGGCCTCTTCGGTGAATGGCGGCATAAAAGCGCAGAGCCTCGAAGGCCGCACGGAGCTTTCCACGGTGAATGGGCCGCTCGAAGCGGATTTCGGCGGCAGAAGCCCCGCGCAGCCGATTCTCTTGCGTTCTATTAACGGCGCAATTCGCCTGCTGATACCGCACGACGCGCACGCGAGCGTGAGCGCTCGCAATGTGAGCGGCGGCATCGAGTCGGATTTCGGCCACGCCTCGCGCGTGGATGGCGCTCAGCAGCTTGTCGTTCGGGGCGCGGGCGCAAAGATTCGCGTGGACAACGTCAACGGCGGCATCTCGATCCACTCTACTTGCAACCGCCGCACAGGCACGGAACTATAGAATCCCAAGCTCGACGCCCTGCGCGCGATCGTACCTTCGATACCTGGTTTGTCGCCGAGTTGTCGTCCCAGGAGCGGTTGTATAAACCAGGCGCGCTCCCATTGCGAGCCCCCGACAGGGTGGCCGGCGACTCGGCAGAAACAACGGTACGCTTGGTCCGACGGATGCTTGCTCCGGTCTAGGCCGTCTCTATCGCCTGCGACAAGAGCAAGTCGCCCTTGCCGAACCATATCATTTGAGCGCAGCGCCATGCTGAAGATGTGACGTGGCCCAACGCGTGTCGAATGATATCTTCTATCGGCGGGGTCGTGACAACCTTGCCGCGGCCGTAAACCACGGCTGTCCGGCCGTTCGGGTTCATGGGCGGTTTTTCTGTCGCCTGGCAGCCGTGCGCGGAAACAATAAGGAACCGAGCCTTGGCGGATGGCTCTTCATAGAGAGATAGGCTCGCGCCGTGGTTCAGGAGAGGGATTGTTGAAGCCGCAATTTAGACCTCTTGGGAGAGGTTGACGGAGAGTGTTCAGGCCCCTGTTGTGGCGATGTCGACAAGATCGCAATTGCCTTGAGAAATCTGGAATTAATTCCTTACCGCTGTCCGCCCTTGTGGCTCGTATCGTAATGCGCCTTTAGCAAGTCGCCGCCAAAGTCGTCGGTAAAATCGCGCCAAACCGAATGAATGTGATTGGCGTTGTCCTGCGTCATATCGAATTCAATTAGAAACGCGCTCGTCTGCACGCGATAGTAGTGCGGATCGCCGGGTTTGAGGCCGCCAGCCCAAGCAAACCAGATGTTCCGTCCAGCCTTATCGAGCTGATCGATACGGTGTTGAGCCACGTCGTCCGGAAGATTGCGGGTGTAAAGCTCGGCGAGCGCCCTCAAATTATCGAACTGTGAGGATGTCATTTTGCCAGCCAGCAGGCCCGAGGGCTGCCCGTTAAGCGCCGCGGTCCGCTTATTGCTCGTGAGAATGTCGCTGTAAGCTTTGGCATCGACGACCGCCGCGCTCTGCCGCGGGCCATCGAGGGAATTGACCAACGCGAACCCGAGGTCGTCCTCTTGGGCGAGGACGCGGAGTCCAGTGCGCGGGCCCTGCCTGACCTCCGCCGGATTTGAGCCGAAGAAGCCGGGTCCGTCAACGACCTGACCGTTCGCGATCGTGTAGTTATGGCTGAGATGGTGACCTTCGACGCGATAACCCCATGCTCCGCTGTCGCCAGGCTGGCCGAAGATCGTGAAATGGTAATTTTCGGGATCGCGGCGCGGTCCGGAGCCGTTCTCGATGACCCTCAATACATCTTCGAGACTCATGATGGTGACGGCTTTGATGTAGCCGGTCTGGCTCAGCCCTGCCGCGAGCAGGGCGCTCGCGAGGTGCCGTTGATACGGGCTCATCTCCGACCACGTCAGGCCCTTTCGCTCCACCGGAGTATAAAACCAGCGAAAGCGTTCGGGGTCGTCGAAAGGCAACTGCGCTTTGGCCTTTTGATTCGCATCCAGGGCAGCCAAAAGCCGGTTGGCTGTCTCAGTCATGAGAGAAACGCTATGGCTATGGCGCTGCAAGCTGCTTCGGGCCGCGTCTCTCGTTTGTGCGTGGCTATGCTGCGCCAGCGGCGCGGCTCCCAACATTGTGGCCGTAGCGCTAAGAAACGAACGGCGTTTGATCTGGCACATGGTCGCCCTCCAAACGAATCGGCATAATCATCAAATACCAGTTTTCAGAGCCAGTCAAGCGGGAGTGCAACACAGGCTGCCGCGCTTACGTCCCAAAGCCGAAGAAAAGAACCGGAGCGCCGATCCCTCGCGTCACTGCGTCCGTAGTGGCTGTCCTGACTTTGGCTGGTCTGACCCTTGCGGCCGCACGGCCAAGATCTCGGCGGGAACATGGCCG
>JBPYDY010000128.1:0-10319 GCA_051986155.1 Methylocella sp. | reverse complement strand
ATTGAGAACAACAAAGCGCGCGCCGGAAATTTTTGCCGCGGTCTCGAAATCCATGAGGCCCAGCGCCTCGCCGATCTCAAAATGCTCCTTCGGTGCAAAATTCAATGACCTTGGTTCACCGAAGCGCGCCACCTCGACATTATCATTCTCGTCGCGGCCGTCCGGAACGTCGTCGAGCGGCGTGTTGGGAATTTCGGCAAGCGCTTCTTCAAGTGCGGCGATTGCCTCGCGCTCCACGGCCTCATACTCCGCGAGTCTCTCCTTTAATTCGCCGACCTCGATTTTTAAGGCCTTGGCGAGGTTCGCATCGCCCGCCGTCATCGCGGCGCCGATCTCTTTCGAAGCGGCGTTGCGGCGCTCTTGCGCGGCTTGCGATTTGGCGATCGCTGCCCGGCGCTTGTCATCGAGCGCCAAAAGTTGCGCGGCAAGCGGCTCGAGGCCGCGCCGTATGCGCCCGCGATCGAAGGTTTCCGCGTTCTCGCGGATCCATTTTATGTCGTACATAAAAGCGTTTTCCTAAAACGCGGCCCAAAACTATGGCCCCTGTCTAGGCGGATTTGCTTGGGCCTTCTCAATCATACGAACAGAGTAGATCGATATCTCGTAGAGTCCCAGGGCCGGAACGGCAAGCGCCAGCATCGAAAAAATGTCGGGCGGGGTCAGGATTGCGGCGATGATAAAGACAAGCACAATCGCATAGCGCCGCTGGCGCCGCAAAAAGCCCGATGTCACAATCCCCACGCGCCCGAGCAGGGTCAGCACAACGGGCAATTGGAAGGTAATGCCGAAGGCAAAAATCAGCGTCATGATCAGCGACAAATATTCGCTGACCCGCGGCAACAGTTCGATCTGCGCCCGCCCCGGCTCCTTGGCCTGCTGCATGCCAATGAAAAATAGCAGCAAATTCGGCATGACCACGAAGTAGACGACGAGCGCACCCGCGGCGAAGAAAATTGGCGTGGCAATCAAATAGGGCGCGAAGGCCTTGCGCTCATGCTTATAGAGGCCCGGCGCGACAAAGGCATAGAGCTGCGCAAAAACGACCGGACAGGAGAGTAGTGCGGCGGAAAAGAGCGCAACCCGGATTTGGGTAAAAAAATACTCCTGAGGGGCCGTGTAAATGAGACGCGCTTCCGGCCCGGCGGCATGTTGAAAGGGCATGACAAGGATATTGTAGATATCCTTGGCAAAATAGAAAGAGACGATAAACATGACCAAAAAAGCGACAAGCGCTTTGATGAGCCGCGCGCGCAGCTCGATCAAATGATCCATCAAGGGCGCCTTTGTCGCCTCGATATCGGCGTCTGTCATGAAAGACTCGGGGTTACGCGCGTGGCGCGCGAAACTCTAGCCGAAATGGCACGCGCCGGCCAGTCACTGGTCGCCGTGGGCCGTTGCGCTTTCGCCCCCGGCGCTAGCAGGCTTGGTCTCACCGATCTCGGCGGTGAGCGCATCGGAAAGCGCCTGCATCTCTGCATCGACCGCCGAAGCGGTATTTGCTGCAACGGAAGAGGCCGCGAGCGCCTTGTTCCCCTCCGTAACAGCCGCGCCCGCGGTTTCCGGCCCATTGGGCACAGCGGGCGGATCGAAAGCGAAATCCACATTGTGCGGGGCGACTAAGCCTTTCGTACTTTCAGCCGGAAGAGAAACGGGCTTTTCGGCCGCGGCAAGCGCTTGAGTGAGCTCCGCCTTGATTTGAGCAAGCGGATCAACACCCAACTCCGGCTTCGCGCTCTCCGTAAGCTTTTCCACGCCGGCCTTGACGTCGCCGATGTCCGCTTCGCGCATGGCGTCCAGGAACTGGCCGCGGAATTCCGCCGCCATCCGCCGCATCTTGGCCATCGCCTCGCCCACATGCCGCATGACGCGCGGAAGCTCCTTCGGTCCGATGACGATGAGCGCGACGATCCCGATGATAATGAGCTTGCCGGCGTCAAATTCGAACATGCGCAATTATCACTTACAGCAAACGGCGAATGCACGAGGCTAAAGTACGAGCCCTACTCGTAAATTGAAGCCACGCCGCTCCGAGGCGCCGGTCTTGGAGAACCCGCGATTTGGGACCGGCGCCTCAACCAAGCTTGCGCGTTTCCGGAGCCTTCTCGGCATCGGTGGCCGGCGTATGCTCCATGGCGCGCATCGGCGGCTCGCTTGGAGGTTGGAGCTGCGGCTTATCGCTCTCCTCCGCCAATCCTTTCTTGAACGCTTTGATGCCTTTGGCCACATCCCCCATAATATCGGAAATCTTGCCCTTGCCGCCAAATACAAGCAAAACGACGGCCCCGACGATGATCCAATGCCAGATTGAGAGACCGCCCACGGCAAACCTCCATCTTTTCTAGGCGAGACGCACCCGCAGTCCTCAACAACGTGCAAACCTAGGCTTTCACAGGCGCAAAAACAAGCACTGGTAGGCGCCCTGCAGAAATAACCGGATTGGTCCCGCGCCTTCACCGCGGAGACCGCGCGAAGGAACGATATTTAGGACTCGCAGCCCTCAGCTTCACCTAAAGCTGCTTCGCCGCAGCCCTCCGTCGCCTCATCCTCCAACGGATCCTCATTCTCGGCCAGCGCGAGATCGCCGGAAGGTTCCGGCATGGCAAAGTCCTTTGGCAGCCGCCCATCCAATAGGCCCGCGCCTTTGAGCTCCTCAAGGCCGGGCAAATCGCCGATTGTCTCGAGGCCAAAGTGGATCAGGAACGCCTCTGTTGTTCCATAAGTGATCGGGCGGCCTGGCGCGCGCCTTCGCCCGCGCAGCCGCACCCAGCCGGTCTCGAGCAGAAGATCAAGAGTGCCCTTTGAAATTGCGACACCTCTGATATCCTCGATCTCCGCCCGCGTCACGGGCTGGTGGTAGGCCACGATGGCCAGCGTCTCGAGCGCCGCGCGAGAGAGCCTTTTTTCTTCGCTTTGTCCGGTTGAAAGCAGCCAAGCAAGGTCGGCTGCAGTCCGGAACATCCACTTCTGCCCTGCGCGGACGAGATGGACGCCGCGGGGCGCATAGTCAGCCTTGAGCGTCTCGAGAACCGTAGCTGCAACAAGGCCTTTCGGCATGCGCTGTTCGATGTCCGTCTCGGAGAGCGGTTCGGCAGCGGCGAACAACAGCGCCTCGGCGATCCGCATGGCCTCCGCGAGCTTGCTGTCGCAGGTCATCACGCGGTTTTGATCAGTCTCAACAAATAGCTCTGCAAGTTCCGGCAAAACCAGCCCTCCTCCTCGTCCTCCCGCTCAGGCTCGCACAGCGAGCGGCAAATTCCCCCTGGGCGGCGGCTTAAGTTTGATCCAGAGCGGTGCGAATGCCTCGTCTTGCCGGATCGCGATGGTCCCCTCCCGGGCCATTTCAAGCGACGCGGAAAGCGTCGAAGCCGTGACGGTGCGGCGCATCTCCGGCGTTACACAGAAAGTCGCGAGATAAGGATCGAGCGCCGTCCAATCAAGCGCACGCCCGGCAAGCTTCTCCACTTCGCTGCGTGCCCTTGCGAGCGACCAGACAACGCGTTGCCTGACTGTTACGCGTGTGAGCGCCTGTTTCTGGCGCCGGCTCGCATAGGCTGAGAGGAATTCATAAAGACTTGCCCGCCACTGAGGTGCGCCTTCGGGGGAAATGGGCTCAGGAAGGCCGCGCAAAAACACGTCGCGGCCGAGCCTCGGCCGGTTAATCAGCGATTCAGCGGCGGCGCGGATCACTTCAAGGCGGCGAAGCCGAAACTGCAGCGCTCCCGCAAGCTCGGCGCCTTCCGGCTGGGAATCTTTCTCCGCTTGCGGAAGCAGCAGGCGCGATTTCAGATAAGCGAGCCAAGCCGCCATCACAAGATAATCTGCCGCGAGCTCGATGCGCAGATAGCGCGCGGCTGCAACAAATTCGAGATATTGTTCGACAAGCGCAAGGACGGAAATTTTGCTCAAATCCACCTTTTGGCGGCGCGCAAGGTCGAGCAAGAGATCGAGGGGGCCCTCAAATCCTCCGACATCGACGACGAAGGCGCTTTCTTCCCCTGTATTCTCCGCCTTACGGTTCGAGTCTGGCGAGTCCAAGGATCGCGCTCCGCAATGCTTACGCTTAGCCCAACGCTTACGCTCCCTTCCGCGGGGAGGCGCAGGCGATCCTAGATTATCCGCGCCCCCGCTTTATGGGAAACGCCGGCGCCGCTCACACCCTGGTAATCCACAGCTCCGCAGCGCTTGGGAGCGGGCTGCCCCAGGAGTAACTCCCGAGAACCACCGCGGGGCCCTTGCCCCGCGGTGGCGTCAGCTCAGTTCTTGGCTACGAAGCAATTGCCACCGCTGCTCAGCACTTTTTGACATAAGGCGGTGGCTTGGTCGCGCGAAGGCAGCCCGCCGACCCTTATGCGATAGACCGGTTTTCCGCCGACCGCCGCTTTTTGAATCGAAGGCTCGAAGCCGGCAAATTCTGCACTGTACTTTTGCATGAGCCGCGCCTGCAGCTCCCGAGCCTCTTGCTCGGTAGTCGGTGCCGCGAGTTGAACAGCAAAGGTTCTCGAAGCCTCAGGGGCCCTGGCCTTCGGCGCGACAGTGGTCTGAGCAGATTGCAGGTTGCCTCTTGCAGTGGCGGCTGGCGCAGTGGCGGCTGGCGGCTTTGGCGTCGTCGCCAACCGTGCCGCAGTCTTGGGAGTCGCGGCTCTTGCCGCTGGGGCCGCTGGCGGATGGACGGCGACCGGCGCCTGCGCCGCACGCGGCGCAATTGACGGCGGCGCGTCATTTGCGACAACTGTACCGTCAGGCCGGACCGAGACCGTCTTGACTTTTCTTGGTTCGATTAAGTCGGCGATGCTTTGGGGCTCGGTGGACGGTCGAGCCTGAGCCTGTGCTGGCGGCGCCGGTACGGGAACGGCCGCCGCCCCGCTGCCTGCTGCCGCAACGGCGGTTTGCGAACTCTCCTGATTCTCGGCCGTTCCAGTCTGCGCGGACAGATCCGAAGGCTGGTCAATGTTGCTGGCCGCGGCAACCGGGGGCTGCTGCGGCAGGCCACCGAGAATAGTCGCCTCCTGGCCTGGGTTGTCGTTCCCCGGCGCGGTTTCCGGTTGCACCTTAACGGGACCGTCAATGGCCCTGATTGTGGCAACGTCGTCCTGGGTGGAAACCGCCCCTTTGAACGCAAAGCTCGCGAAGATGCCAGCCACGCCCGCGATGATCATTGCCGCCATGACATAGAGCGGGCGGCGGGACCTGATCGCCTCATAAGAGGCGGAGCCTTCGTCGGATTGCTCGGCGTCTGCATGGGCCGAAGGATCCGCGCCATCCATCTCTTCGCGATGATCGAGAACGATATTTTCGGAGTCACTCATCGCATCTTCGGGCGCGCCAAGCAGCCCGGCCTCGATCGAGGCAAAGTCGCCTCGGATGAACGGCTCCGGCTTGGGCCGCTCCTTTGCTTCGCCTTGCTCCTGTCCGGCGGGCCCAGCACCAGCAACCTGCCGGCCCTGCGGCTCAAACATCGACCGATAGGGATCATCAATGTATGGCTCTGCTTGCCCGCCGCCAAAACGAGCGAGTTCTGCAAGGGGGTCGTAGTCCTCCTGGCTCAGGGAAAGCGGCTTACGCAGACGTCTTTCGAATTCTTCAAAATCGATCATGGGCCGCCGTTTTACTGTTGGCTCGCTCATTTTACGCACCCTCCTGTCGCGACTCCGTAGCGGACGATACCGCCTCTCCACGTCACTGCAATCGCGTATCCCACGCTGCACTCACACATGAACCCACCGTATTCCATCCTACCCTTAATCATAACGATTATTGTAACCTGATCTTTGTCACTTTGCACGTCTTCATTGGAACCGGGCGATCTGTCTATTGCTCGCGCTCAGCTTTGCCGCTTCCGCAGAGCGAGCCAGATGTCACGCTCACACCTCCCGGCCTAGGCTGGGCCGGGGGGAGGACCGCGCGACTTTTTGGCGACGCGCCGAAAAAGGCCCTCAACGCATCTCTTCCGGGGCGCTCACCCCCAAAATTCCAAGCCCGGAGGCGAGCACAATAGCCACGGCAGCAACCAGAGCCAATCGGGCAATCGTTAAATCTCTACGCTCTTCATTAAGAAAACGTAATTGTGGCCGATCTTTGCCACGCGTCCAATGCCCGTGGAAGCTCGAGGCAAGATCATGCAAATAAAATGCGATCCGGTGCGGCTCATGGTTTTGCGCCGCCTGTTCCACGATGCGCGAATATTGGGAAATAAGTTTGATCAATGCAATCTCTCCTTCGTCCTCCAGCAAGCCGAGGTCTGCCTCTGCTAGTTGTGAAATTGAGGCGCTCTCCGGAAACGTAGCGCGCGCATTGCGAAGCACGGATCTTGCCCGCGCATGGGCGTATTGCACGTAAAAGACCGGATTGTCCTTGGACTGTTCGATCACCCGGGAAAGATCGAAATCCAGGGGGGCGTCGTTCTTGCGGAAGAGCATCATGAACCGGACCGCATCGACGCCAACCTCGTCGACGACCTCCCGCAAGGTGACGAAATCGCCCGAGCGCTTGGACATTTTGACCGGTTCGCCGGCGCGCATCAATTGCACCAGCTGGCAGAGCTTTACCTCGAGGCTGACGCGCCCTTCCGAAAGCGCCTCGACCGCCGCGCGCATCCTTTTTACATAGCCGCCGTGATCAGCCCCCCAAACGTCGATCAAAAGCTGGTAGCCACGGTCGATCTTGGTCTTGTGATAGGCAATATCGGCGGCGAAATAAGTGTAGGAGCCGTCGGATTTTTTGAGCGGGCGGTCGATATCGTCGCCGAACTCGGTCGATCGAAACAGCGTTTGCTCGCGGTCCTCCCAATCTTCGACGGGCTGCGCTTTCGGGCGAGGCAGCCGGCCTTCATACATAAGTCCCCGGCTGCGCAATTCGGCAATTGCCTTGGCGACGAGATCGCCTTCCTCGCCAATGGTCAGCGAACGCTCCGAGAAAAAAACCTCATGCGTGATGTTGAGGGCCACGAGATCGGCCCGGATCATGGCCATCATGGCTTCGATTGCCAGGGTGCGCACGGGGTCATGCCATTCTGCCTCCGGCCGCCCCAACAACTTGCCGCCGTATTTTTCGGCCAGCGCCTGACCCGTGCGTTTGAGATAATCCGCGGGATAAAGGCCCTCCGGGATTTCGCAGATCTCTTCGCCGAGCGCCTCCCTGTAGCGTAGATAGGCGGAGCGGGCCAAGACATCGACCTGCGCGCCCGCGTCGTTGATGTAATATTCCCGCGTGACCGCGTGCCCGGCAAACTCCAGAAGATTGCCGAGTGCATCGCCAAAAACCGCGCCGCGCCCATGGCCAACATGCATGGGGCCGGTCGGATTGGCCGAGACATATTCCACATTGATTTTTTGCCGCGCGCCTTTGTCAGGATCCGGCTTGCCAAAATCTTGTCCTTGCTCGAGCGCTGCCCGCAACACGCGCGAGAACGCCGCAGGTTTGAGAAGGAGATTTATGAAGCCAGGCCCCGCGACCTCGGCCTCAGCTACCGTGGGATCTTCTGCCAGCGCGGCAGCGATCTCCGTGGCGAGCTGGCGCGGGTTTGCAAAAAAAGGCCGCCCGTCCTTGGCATAAACCATGGCCGCATTGGTTGCGAGATCGCCATGCGCCGGGTCGCGCGGCGGCTCGACAACGAAGCGCTGCAAATCGAGCTTTTCGGGCAGACGTCCGCTCGCCGCGATCTTGCGCAAAATCGACGCGATTTTGTCCTGGAACTCGGCGTAGAGGTTCATCGCTCACCAATTTTAAAGACCGCGGGGGCAATTCGAGGTACTCGGCAAGCCCTGATTGCTCGGTTGCGGGCGTGGGCGGACGGTCACGGAAAGCTCTACCTCTTGCCCCAATTTGCTAAGGACCAGCATAAGCCTGTCGAGTGTAAACCGGTCCGTGTTGGCTTTCCTGATGCGGGTGAAATCCGAGTGGCTGATGCCGGTTACTTCCTCGGCCCGCCGCGTTGACCATTGGCGCGCATCGAGAATTTTCATGATCTCAGCGGCAAGGAGGGATTTGGCCTGACGTATATCGGCGTCGGGATAGCCAAAATCGCGGAACACATTGCCGGTCCCATGCACAAGTTCAAAATCATCCTCGTTCACCGGAACTCCTCCTTCAGCCTGATCAGCCGTTTGCGGATCAAGGCGATCTCTTTCGGTGGCGTCTTGATTCCCGTCTTTGATTTTTTCTGAAACGCATGGATCACCCAAACCGCTTCCTTAAATTGCGCGGTGTAAATCGTGCGATAGTCGCCGCCGCGATAGGGTAAGGCGATTTCATAGACGCCCGGTCCCATGCCCTTCAGGGGTTTGATGTGGTCCGGAAACCCACCATCGGCGGCGGCGGTGAGAATGCCCAGGACCGCGTCACGCGCTCCGGGAGGGAAATCTTCGAAAACCTTCCGTGCCGCCTTGATCCAGTTGATGGGCCTCGTGTTTCGGATCATCGGATGGATGGTGGCAAATATACCACCGTGTTGTCAAGCCGGGTTTAGCGCCGATTATGCTGGCATACGGCGCTTCGAGGGCGCGGCGAGAATTCATAGCTCACCATGTTAAAAGCTTTGGTTTGTTGTGATTCTTCACAGGACCTGAACAGGACCTGATATGCAGCCTGAACAAATGCGAGCAGCGCGCGCCGCTCTAAACTGGTCCCTTGAGCGACTGGCCGAAGTATCCGGCGTTCATCGAAACACTCTTTCGAATTTCGAGACACGTAAATACCTTGGCGAACCCGAAAAGGTTGCTGCAGTTAAACGCGTACTCGAAGCTGCCGGCATAATCTTCGCCCAAGACAATGGGGTGGCGACAGGTGTGTGGCTGAGGAGGTTTCGCAAGGGCGATCGTGTGCGTTTCAGGCCTCAAACGCGCGAGCGGTTCAATTTCAATATTGAAGCCGATGAAGTTGGGATGATCGTCGGAGTGGAACCGCACCCCCCCGCAACGGGGCCGACCTATCGGATCGAAGTTCAGTTCCCCAAACGCAGACCCTTGCCGTACATTTTTAGTTTCGAATACGAGCTTGTGCAGGCTGCGCCTGATAGGGCGGCCCCCTCGTCTAAATGCGAAGACGGACTGTCCGATCCGAAGGCAATAATTGGCCAATTTTGTACCGCCTGCGAGTACATATCAATGGCTTACGATCTTTATGCGAGTCTCATCGAAGCAGATCAGCGCACATTTAAATTATGCAACTCGATTGCCCCCAACTTTTTCGAAGACTTTAATCGCATTATGAATGAGCATCTGCGTCTTCAGTTCAACAAAATTACAGACCCAGCAAACATTGGAAATAAATCCAATCTCACGACCAATTATGTCGTGGAAAAAATAGACTGGCCGGACGATGTCCGCCAAAAACTCCAAGAGATCAATGCGCGGCTAATGAAATTCTGCCAATATATAGGACCGGCCCGCAACAAGTGGGATGCTCATTTCGATCTTTCGGCGCAGTTCAACCGATTTAAGGAGCTTGGGAAATTCCCGAAGGGCGCTGACAAGCAATTTCTTCAAGACCTTCAGGAGTTCGTCAATATCGCACATGGACATTTCTACAACGGAGCCCCCCGCCCAATCGAGGTTGGCATGTCCACGGACACCCATCAGCTTATTCGAGCGCTGCAAAAATCGGTTATTTTCGACCGCTGTTCTAGGTGCGACGAAGGCGAAAGAGCGCTAGCTGTTCTGAATTATGAGGACAGCTACGGTTAGCCCGATTATTGGGAGTTATCGCGCGCCGTCGGCTTCCACTCACGTGCCAACTTCTGTGCCTCTGCGATCTGCTCAGGGGTCAATTTCCCCGATAGCTGGTTGCGGAATGTGCTCGCATCCCGCATTCCAGTATCCGTGAGGGGATAACGCGCGGCGGCCAAGCTATACCACATGAGAGCGAGGATAACGTCTTTTGGCACACCTATCCCGTCTTCGTAAAAAACACCGAGAGCGAATTGGGCATCAGCGTAACCTTGCTCAGCCGCGAGGCGATACCATTTCGCCGCCTCAGGGAGATCCTGCGGCACTCCACGACCGTTAAGGTACATGGCCCCCAAATCAATCTGAGCCATGGCAAGACCTTGGTCAGCGGCAAGCCGATACCATTTCACCGCCTCGGCATAGTTCTGGGGAACCCCACGGCCTTCGAGGTACATGAACCCGAGAGTGGAGCACGGGCGTTTCCTTGGTCTGCCGCTGTCACAGCCTGATCAAAGTCCTGCTGCACACCCTGACCTTCAGCATACATCGATCCAAGATTGTTTTGGGCGCGAGCGTCGCCTTGCTCGGCCAGCGGACGAAATAATTGGAAGGCGGTCGCGTAGTCGCCTCTTTTCAGTACGATCGCGGCGGCCTGGC
>JBPYDY010000127.1:0-5381 GCA_051986155.1 Methylocella sp. | reverse complement strand
TTCGACACGCTCGCCAGAATGCGAGCCTGGGCCTCCGCCACGGAAAGCAGCTCGTTCCTATTCATACCTGCTTCAATATAGGTGATCCGATGATCCTCTCCTCCCACCGCCAATCTTAAGCCCTATGGTTCGATCACGCTCTGCGCCTAGCTGGGCAATCGTTCTCGCGCACCTGTGCGGCGTTTAATGAAACGGCGTGCGTGCAAAGTCATGCTGCTAGTCGTAACCACGCTAAGGGGTGCTCGCTCAGGGTCTTCCGCCCGAACCTCCCGCTAACGCATTGCGCCTATATTCTCCCGACTTGCCGCCGCTTTTCTGCACAAGTTCTATGCCATCAATCCGCATAGTACGGTCTGCCGCCTTCAGCATGTCGTAGACGGTCAGGCAAGCGATGGAGACCGCAGTCAAAGCCTCCATTTCGACGCCTGTCTGGCCCATTGTCTTGGCGTGGGCGCGGACTTTGATCCCTGGCAAGACGGGATCGGGTTCAAGATCGAGCGAAATCGCTGTCAGGGGAAGGGGATGGCAGAGCGGGATCAATTCATGCGTCTTTTTGGCCGCCATGATCCCGGCGATCCGCGCCACCGCGAAGACATCGCCCTTCTTTGCATTGCCTGACAGCGCGAGATCGAGGGTATCTCGCCGCATGATGACCCTGCCTTCGGCGGCCGCAACGCGCTCTGTTGCGGCCTTTTCAGAGACGTCGACCATCCGGGCCTGCCCCGCGGAAGAGAGATGCGTGAGTTCGGGCACGATTGAACGTTCTCAACTGCGATTTCGCCGCGCGAGCAACGCTTCAGCCGCGCTGAGGCTTATGACCTCGAAGCTGCGGCTCACCGATCAACAGAGCGCGAGCCGCCGCGGCGACGTCCTTTTGGCGCATGAGGCTTTCGCCGACAAGAATAGCAGAAATACCATGCGCTTGCAGCCGGGCGGTGTCCTGATGAGTGGCAATCCCGCTTTCAGCAACAACGATCCTATCCGGCGGAATTTTCGCTGCCAGATTTTCACATATGTCGAGCGATACTTTGAACGTGTGCAGGTCGCGATTGTTGATCCCGACAAGCCTGGTCTCCAAAGGCAACGCCCGGGCGAGCTCGGCCTCGTCATGCACCTCAGCGAGAATATCCATTCCGAGATCGTGAGCCGCACGGGTCAGGCAGCTCGCCTCACTATCGGAGACACAGGCCATGACGATCAAAATGCAGTCCGCGCCATGCGCGCGCGCTTCATAAACTTGGTACACATCAAAGAGGAAATCCTTGCGAAGACACGGCAAATGGCTAGCCGCTCTCGCCATGGCGAGATCTTCGAGGCCGCCCTGAAAGAAGCTTCTATCTGTAAGCACCGAAAGGCATGTAGCGCCTCCCGCCTCATAGGCACGGGCAAGCTCGGGAGGGTCGAAGTTCGGGCGGATGAGACCTTTCGAGGGGCTCGCCTTTTTGATTTCCGCGATCAGGGCCATTAGGCCGCTCTCGCGCTTGGCCTCGATGGCTTTGACAAAGCCGCGCGGGGGATCGTGATTGTGCGCCTTGCGAGCCAAAGTCTCGAGCGGCATACGAACCTTCGCTGCCGCGATTTCCCGCCTTTTGCAGGCCTCGATCTGCTTTAGGATGTCGGTCATCGCAGGGCGTTCCCGGTTTGCATGGCCGCGACCGTTTGCCGGGGCGAGGCGCGGTTCGACACCTCTATCAGTTTCGCGAGCGTATTTGCGGCGCGTCCGTCATCAATCGCTGCCGCTGCCATGCCGGCACCCTCCCTTAACTCGACGGCCTTTCCAGCGACAACGAGGGCAATCGCTGCATTGAAGACGGTGATATCGCGATAGGCGTTTTTGGCGCCGCCAAGCACGCGCCGCAGCGCCATAGCGTTGGAAGCCGGATCGCTGCCGGCAAGGGCTGGCAGCGCGGCGCGGGAAATGCCTGCCTCCTCGGGAACAATTTCAAAGGAGCGGATTTCGCCATTGTGGAGCTCGGTGACCAAAGTCGGCCCCGTGGTCGTTGCCTCGTCGAGGCCGTCGGATCCGTGTACAACCCAAACTCTTCTAGAGCCGAGCTCGCGAAGCACATGCGCCAGGGGTTCAAGCCACTCGCGGGCAAAGACGCCAAGGACCTGGTACTTGACCCCGGCCGGATTGCCAAGCGGGCCGATGAGATTGAAAATCGTCCGGGTCCCGAGCTCGGCACGCACTTTTGCGGCATGACTCATTGCGGCATGATGGCTTTGCGCGGCCATAAAGCCAATGCCCGCCTCCTTGATGCAAGCTTCGATGCCAGCGGGCGCAAGGTCCGTTCTGACACCGAGCGCCTGCAATACATCACTCGCGCCTGATCGTGACGAGGCCGCGCGATTACCGTGCTTTGCAACGGGAACACCGCACGCGGCGACGATTAGCGCCGCAAGCGTCGAGATATTATATGTCCCAAGTCCGTCTCCGCCGGTGCCGACGATGTCGATTGCCCCGCTGGGCGCCGCAATGCGCACCATCCTTTGGTGCAAGGCTGTGGCCGCGCCTAGGATCTCGGAAATCGTTTCGCCTCGGGCTCGCATGGCCAACACGAACCCCCCCAACTGAGCTGGCGTCACGTTCCCTTCAAATATGAGGTCGAACGCAGCCCTCGCTTCGAGCTCGGTCAGGCTCGACCCCCTGGCAACCTTGGCAATGTGCGGCCTAAATGCTTCCATTTTCAGCCTGCAACGGCTTCATGCCCCTAAAAGCGCAGGCGCCAGATGCCGGGCCTCGCGCCGGTGGCTGTTCCAGTCTGCCGCAAGCTCGAGAAAATTCTCAATTATGCGCAGCCCCTGTTCGGTAGAAATGCTCTCGGGATGAAACTGCACGCCATGGGCAGGAAGAAGCTTGTGCGAAAGACCCATGACGAGACCGTCGGTTGTTGCTGTCACGGTCAAGCTATCGGGCATCGAATCGCGCCGGACCACGAGCGAATGGTAGCGAACACCCCAAAATGGGCTGTCAAGCTCACGAAAGACCATTTCGCCTCTATGTTCAATTCGCGCGAGCTTGCCATGCACCGGTTTTGGCGCGCGCACGACTTCGCCGCCAAAAGCCTCCCCGAGCGCCTGATGTCCGAGGCAAACTCCAAAGATCGGAATGGCCGGCGCCGCGGCGGCGATGAGCTCGAGACAGATCCCCGCGTTTTGCGGCCGGCAAGGGCCGGGCGACAGCACAATGGCGTCGGGCGCGGCAGCGAGGACTTCGGCCACGCTCACGCAATCATTGCGATGAACGGTGACCGCGGCACCGGTGCGCCCAAAGCAGTGCACCAGGTTCCAGGTAAAGCTATCGTAATTGTCAATCAGCGTAATGGCGGCCATGCGCGGCGTTGTCCTCTTTCCCCGCTGTCTTGAGCCGCGCGTGCCGCAAGGTCAAGATAAATGGCCCGGGGAGCCACGTCTTCCCGCAAGGGCGAGCCGTGAGGGGTTCTCCCGCAAGCCCAGGACTTGGAGAAAACGATGACTGGACGCTTTCCCACGCGCCGCGATCTGATGACAGGGGCCGCCGCCTTGGTAGCCGCAGCCCCGGCGCGCCGCGTCATGGCCGAAAACCAGCCGGCTCCCTTGCCGGAGGCCAAGATTCGCCGCGAGACGGCCGCAGGGATCGTCTTTGAATCCCGGACCGGCGCGCTCACGCGGCAGGCGGGCGATCCGGGCCTTGCCGGTGTCTTGGTTTCAAATGGCCGCGAGGTCGTCCGTACCGGCGCGGACGGCGCCTACAGCCTGCCGGTCGAGGACGGAGCGGGGATTTTTGTTATTAAGCCGAGCGGCTATGCGGTTCCTCTCGACGCGGCGTCCCGGCTGCCAACATTCTCCTATATCCATCAGCCGGAAGGCACTCCTCTCGGTCTTAATCTCTCATATCCAGGCCTCAAGCCCAGCGGACCCCTTCCTAAATCGGTCGATTTTGCGCTCATCAACGTGCGCGAGCCGAGCCGGTTCGATGCCGTGCTCTTTGCCGATCCGCAGCCAGAGAGCCAAGCGGAAGTCGATTTCATTCGCGAGGATATCGCCAATGGGCTTATCGGCATCGAGGCCGCCTTTGGCATTACTGCCGGGGACATCATGTTCGACGATCTTTCACTCTATGGCCGCTACAACCGGATCATTGGGCAAACCGGGCTTTCATGGTGGAACATTCCCGGCAACCATGATTTGAACTTCGAGGCGCCTGGCTCCCGCTATAGCCGTGAAACCTATAAACGGGTGTTTGGCGCGAATTATTATGCTTTTGAGTATGGCAACACGCTTTTTCTGATGCTGGACAATGTCGATTATCTGGGCACCGATCCGTCAAAACCGCACCGCGCCGGCAAATACCGCGGTTTGTTTGGCGAACGGCAGCTTGCCTTCGTCGCCAATGTATTGAAAGAGACGCCGGCGACGCGGCTCGTCGCCGCTTTCATGCACATTCCTTTGCGAAACTATCTCGATCCCAACGATCCGGCGATGAATGTCGCGGACCGCGCCGATTTTTTGGCGCTTCTGTCCGGCCGCAAGACCGTGAGTTTTGCAGGCCATACCCACACGACGGAACATCATTATTTTGGCCCGTCGGACGGTTTTGTAGGCGCCACGTCGCACCATCACCACGTGTTGACCGCCGTTTCGGGGTCCTGGTGGAGCGGGCCGCTCGACCGGCGCGGGATCGCTTCGGCCGACAGCCGGGACGGAACCCCGCACGGCTACCATATCTTTTTGGTTGATGACGGCGCGTATACGACCCGCTTCGTTCCCGCAAATGAGCCGAACGCCCGGCAAATGCGGATCAGCATCGACGCCGATTTTCATTTTGGGCCGGATGTGTTTCGCGATTTCCGGGCAGGGCAAATGCGAACATCTCCGCTCTCAACGGACCAAGTCGCCTCTGCGGTGCTCATTGTCAATGTTTTTGATGGCGGCCCGAAAACTATCGTGCACTACCAAATCGGCGCGAGCACCCCCGTGCCGATGGTACGGGAATCGCGGCCTGATCCGTTCGTCCAAGAAGTTTTTGGCCGCAACCGCGAGACGATAAAACCCTGGGTCAAGGCGGAACCCTCATCGCACATCTGGACTGCGCGCCTTCCCGTGAATTTGGAGCCGGGCGCGCATGCGATCGACGTCCATGTTGTCGATGAATATGGCCGCGATCATCGAGACCGGCTGATCTTGGAGGTGACGGCGTAGCGGGCAGGGGGTGTCGTAATTCCACAAGCCGCGGCAGTATTCCGATATTAGAATAATTCCAGAAATGTTTCACGTGAAACCTTTTGGTAAGGCCGCGGCCCAAAACCTTACAAGCCCGAAGACATGGCCACACCTTCAAGCACGTAAGATCGATCGATTTCTTTGTCCGGTCCAAATCGGGCAGCGACGGCACCCCGCTG
>JBPYDY010000126.1:0-9568 GCA_051986155.1 Methylocella sp. | reverse complement strand
CGGCCGGCAGGACCGTTAAACTTAACCTCGGGCATTGCTACTCCGAAATGCGGTTACGCGCTACAACCGGTCATTAGAAGCTAATTCGAGAAGCTAATTCGCCATCCGATTCTGGTAACGATATCGCTCTGGCAACCATTCTTGCCCGGCCGTCGATTGCACCCCACTTGACTTAGTGAGGCGCACGGCGCGTAAAAGAGCCAAACGTGATACGCCACAGGCGCGTGCGGGCAGGCTTTCGCAATTCTAAGGCGTACCGGCGGCTCTTCTAGCACGCACACCCCACTCGATTGCAAGCATTTTGACTTGCAAGCGTGACCGGCATGCTGGCCTTGTTTCTCCATCGCCCAGGTTTGGAATGAGTTCCTTAGCACGCAGGCGTGTTTATCTCGACTATAACGCGACGGCACCCCTCCACCCCGCGGCGCGGGCCGCCATGTCTTCCGCCTTCGACCTTTGCGGCAACGCGTCTTCCGTCCATGCCGAAGGCCAGGCGGCACGCGCTTTGATCGAGACCGCGCGGGCCAAGATCGCCGCTTTTGCCGGCGTCGCGGCAAAGAATGTGTTCTTCACTTCAGGAGGCACGGAGGCGCTGAATTTGGTGCTCACCCCCCATTTCGCCATCGACGGCGAAAGCAGGCCTTTGGACCTGCTCTTGGCCGGGGCCGGGGAGCACCCCGCGGTTCTCGCCGGTCACCGTTTTGCTCCAGGCGAGCTTGAGCTCATTGGTTTGACAGCGGAGGGGGCGCTCGATCTCGAGGCGCTCGAAGCCGCGCTCGCGCGCGGGCGCGCCCGGGGCCGGCGGATCATGCTGGCGATCCAGGCGGCAAACAATGAAACGGGGGTCGTTCAGCCGGTTGCCGAGGCTGCGGCAATGGTGCATGCGGCCGGCGGGCTTGTCGTCTGCGATGCGGTTCAGGCAGCGGGCAAGATCGATTGTGATGCCGGGCGCCTCGGAGCGGACGCAATCGCCGTATCTGCGCACAAGTTCGGCGGCCCGCATGGCGCCGGGGCGCTTTGCCTCAGTTCCGAAGCCCACCAAATTAAGGCTCCGCTCCTGCGGGGCGGAGGCCAGGAGCGGGGCTATCGCGCCGGAACGGAAAATATTGCCGGCATTGCTGGAATGGCTGCCGCCCTCGGCGGCGCGACGGCCCGTCAGGAGGAAGAGGCCGCAACGCTTGCCGCATGGCGCCTCGAGATAGAGCGGGAAATCTCCCGTATCGAGCCTGAAGCGGTGTTTTTCGGTAACGGCGTGGAAAGGCTTCCCAATACATCCTGCTTTGCCCTGCCCTCGATCCCAGCCCAGGTGCTTCTTATATCTCTAGACATGGAGGGTGTTGCCGTATCGTCGGGTTCGGCGTGCTCGTCCGGCAAGGTGCAGCCTTCGCATGTGTTGCGTGCGATGCATGTTGAGCCGGAGCTGGCAAGAGGCGCGATCAGGGTCAGTCTCGGCTGGGATTCGCGGCAGGAAGATTGCACGGCCTTCCTCGAGGTCCTCGAACGGACGGTAAGGAGAATAAGGGCACGCCGGCATAGGCCGGCGGCGTAAAGCAACCCTCAGCCGGCGAAATCCGGTGGCGTCCGCACATTTCCCCGGTTTCAACCGGGCGCGTTATAGGGTAGTCTGCAATATCTCAACCAGCGGTCCTTGAAACCGCCAAGGTGAGGAGAAGGATATGCCTGCGGTCCAGGAGACGGTCGATCGGGTGAAAGCGATCGATGTCAGCGAGTACAAGTACGGATTTTTCTCAGACATTGAATCCGAGAAAGCCCCGAAGGGACTGGATGAAGAAATTGTCCGTTTCATTTCCGCGAAGAAGGATGAGCCTTCCTGGCTGACCGATTGGCGGCTCGGCGCCTATCGGCGCTGGCTGACCCTAAAGGAGCCGCGCTGGGCAAGGGTCGACTATCCGAAGATCGATTATCAGGATCTTTACTATTATTCCGCGCCCAAGAGCGCCGCCGCTCCCAAATCTCTCGGCGAAGTCGACCCAGAGCTGCTCAGAGTTTACGCAAAGCTCGGGATACCGCTGCGGGAGCAAGAGGCACTCGCGGGCATTAGCCCTGAGAATAGAATTGCGGTCGATGCGGTTTTCGACTCCGTTTCCGTTGTCACGACCTTTAAGGAGGAGCTTGCCAAGGCCGGAGTGATTTTCTGTCCGATATCCGAGGCCGTGCATAACCATCCCGGGCTCGTGCAGAAATATCTTGGGTCCGTCGTCCCGACCACCGACAATTTTTTCGCGACATTAAACAGCGCAGTCTTTTCCGACGGCTCCTTCGTTTACGTTCCGCCTGGGGTGCGCTGCCCGATGGAGCTCTCGACCTATTTCCGGATCAACGAAAGAAGCACCGGGCAGTTCGAGCGCACGCTCATTATCGCCGACAAGGGAAGCTACGTTTCCTATCTCGAGGGATGCACGGCGCCCAAGCGCGACGAAAATCAGCTGCATGCCGCGGTTGTCGAGCTCATTGCCCTCGACGGCGCGGAGATCAAATATTCGACGGTGCAGAACTGGTATCCGGGCGATGCCGAAGGCAGGGGCGGGATTTACAATTTCGTCACCAAGCGCGGCGACTGCCGGGGCGCAAATTCGAAGATTTCTTGGACGCAGGTCGAGACCGGCTCTGCGATTACCTGGAAATATCCCTCCTGCATTCTGCGCGGCGACAATTCGCGCGGCGAATTCTATTCGATCGCAATCTCCAACGGCCACCAGCAAGTCGATTCCGGCACAAAAATGTTGCACCTTGGCCGGAACACGACGAGCCGGGTCATTTCAAAGGGGATCGCAGCAGGCAGATCGCAAAATACCTATCGCGGCTTGATCACGGCGCACCGCAAAGCGACGGGCGCGCGCAATTTTACCAATTGCGATTCCCTGCTCATTGGCGATTCTTGCGGTGCCCACACCGTTCCCTACATCGAATCAAAAACTCCAAGCGCGCAATTCGAACATGAGGCCACTACATCCAAAATTTCCGACGATCAGCTGTTTTACTGCATGCAGCGCGGGCTTCCGGCCGAAGAAGCGACGGCCTTGATCGTCAATGGATTTGTGCGCGACGTCTTGCAGCAGCTGCCAATGGAATTTGCGGTCGAAGCGCAGAAGCTGATCGCGATTTCCCTCGAAGGGAGCGTCGGCTGAGGCCGCTTCGCCGGCAGCGAGGTTTTGTTCAAGCGTCTTGGGCAGCGTCCATGCAGGAAAGCTGAAGGAAAGCTGAAGGAAAGAAAAGCTGTGCTTGAAGTAAGGAACCTTACAGTTTCCGCCGGGGACCGCATGATTTTAAGCGGCCTCAACCTCACCGTGCATGATGGCGAGGTCGCCGCGCTCATGGGGCCGAACGGCAGCGGCAAGTCAACCCTATCCTATGTGGTGGCGGGACGTAAGGGCTATACGGTCGACTCCGGCGAGATATTGCTGAACGGGGAGAATATTTTGGAAGACGAGCCCGATATCCGCGCCGCCAAGGGGCTTTTCCTAGCATTCCAATATCCGATCGAAATCCCCGGCGTTGCGACCTTGACCTTTCTCAAGGCGGCGATGAATGCGCAACGTAAGCATCGCAGCGAGGAAGAGCTGTCGACCCCTGAGTTGATGCGGCGGGTCAAGGCTTGCGCCGGCAAGCTTGGAATAACGCAGGATATGCTGAGGCGCGCGCTCAATGCCGGGTTTTCCGGCGGTGAGAAGAAACGCATGGAAATCCTTCAGATGGCGCTTCTCGAGCCTGCCTTTGCCATTCTCGACGAAACCGATTCCGGCCTCGACATCGACGCCTTGCGCATCGTCGCCGATGGCATCAATGCGCTGCGAAGCCCCGCGCGTGGTATTCTTGTCATTACCCATTACCAGCGCCTGCTCGACTATGTGGTTCCCGATACGGTCCATGTCATGGCGCAGGGACGAATCCAGCGCAGCGGCGGAAAGGAGTTGGCGCTTGAACTGGAACAGCGCGGCTATGGCGATTACGCCGCCGAAACAGAGGCTGCTTAATGGGCGCAATATGAACGCCGACATCCTGCACGTGCGCACGCCAGCCGAGGTGGCCCTTACCGACGCATTTGAGGCATCGAAGGGCTTGCTCGCCGGCAATGAGGACGTTTCCCGGCTTCGGGAAGATTCGTTTCGAGCGTTCAGCGCCTGTGGCCTGCCGCATCGGCACATGGAATCGTGGCACTATACCGACTTGCGTGCGCTCATGCGTGACGGGCTGCCGCTTGCGGCTGCTCCTGATCCGGCGGCACGCAATGCGCTGCGAAATCAACTCAGTGGCGCAAAACTGCCAACGCCGCGGCTCGTTCTCGCAGACGGTTTTTTTCTGCCCGAATTCTCCTCCGGCTCGCCTAGCGGATTGACCGTGCGGCCGCTTTCCTCGGTGCTGACCGAAGGCCCGCCCGAGCTCATCGCGCTGCTCGCGGCACAAGATGTCGCCACGCAGGATCCGCTCGTCTGTCTGAACGCGGCCCTTATGCAGGACGGCGTCGTGATCGAGATTGCGCCGGGAGCGGCGATCCCAGAGCCGATCCACGTCATACATGCCGGGGCTTCGCCGGCACGAGTCGCGCGGTTCTGCCGCTCGCTCTTGGTTTTAGGCGCGGGCGCGTCGGCTCACCTTGTCGAATCCTATCGGCCAGAAGGCAGCGTGCTCGCGCCGCCTGCCGGCCAGGCCAACTCTTGCCTCATCATTTCGATCGGCGATGGTGCCACCCTCTCACACACCTGTGCGTTTACAAGCAAACTGCCGCGCAGCTTTTGCATTGAAAGCGTGATGGCGCGGATTGGCGCCGAGGCGAAGTTCGAAAGTTTCGCTCTCATTTCCGGCATTGGTTTTATGCGCCGTCAAATGTTCGTCCGCTTTGAGGGTGCACAGTCGGAAGCTCGGCTCAGCGGCGTGTCGCTCCTTGGCGGAAGGGAGCATGCCGATACGACCGTGCGCATTGAGCATGCGGCCCAAGCCTGCCGAAGCCGCGAAACCTTCCGGTATATTCTGGACGATCAAGCAACCGGCGTCTTTCAGGGCCGAATCAACGTCGCCCAAGGCGCGCAAAAAACCGACGGCAAAATGCTCTGCAAGTCCATTCTCTTGTCTGACATGGCAACGATGAACACAAAGCCGGAGCTTGAAATTTTTGCCGACGACGTTGCCTGCGGCCATGGCGCGACCTGCGGCGGCCTTGACGCCGATCAGTTGTTCTACCTCCAAACGAGAGGCCTGCCTTTTGCGCAGGCGGAGGCTCTGATGCTGGAAGGCTTTGCGGAAGAGTTGGTCGACGGCATTAAGCATAAAGTTGTGGCCGCGCAATTGCGCGGCGCGATCGACACCTGGCTCGCTGGCCGCCGCAAGAGCACGGCGGCGCCTGCCCGCGGTCCGAGCGCTTAGCTGGCAGGAAGCCCGTGGATCCAGCGCCTATGGAGCAAACGATGAACAAGCCTATCACGCTCGATTTACCGCTGGACGTTGCCGCCATTCGCGAGGACTTTCCGATCCTTGCCACAGAAGTCTATGGCAAGCCGCTTGTCTATCTCGACAACGCCGCCTCGGCGCAAAAGCCCAAACAGGTGGTAGAGCGGATGCTGCACGCGACTTACCATGAGTATGCCAATGTCCATCGGGGCCTGCATTATCTTGCCAATGCCGCGACCGACGCTTACGAGGCGGCGCGCGAAGCCGTTCGCGCCTTCCTCAATGCCGGAAGCTCCAGCGAGATCGTCTTTACGAAATCGGCAACCGAAGCCATCAATCTCGTCGCGGCCTCCTTTGGCGAAGCTTTCATCCGGGAGGGTGACGAGATCGTGCTTTCGATCATGGAGCACCACGCCAATATTGTTCCTTGGCATTTTTTACGCGAGCGTAAAGGCGCGGTTTTGAAGTGGGTCGATGTCGGTGACGACGGCAATTTCCTGCTCGATGCCTTCGAACGGGCATTGACGCCCAGAACCAAGATCGCCGCGCTGACGCACATGTCGAATGTGCTTGGCACGGTGACTCCGGTCAAGGAGGTTGCCAGGGTCGCCCACGCGCACGGGATTCCGCTCCTGATCGACGGGTCTCAAGGTGCCGTTCATCTTGAGGTCGATGTTAGAGATCTCGATGTCGATTTCTACTGCCTGACCGGGCATAAGCTTTATGGCCCGACTGGCATTGGCGCCCTCTACGGAAAAATGGAGTGGCTTGAAAAACTCCCCCCCTTTCTCGGCGGCGGGGAAATGATTAACGAAGTCACCAGAGACACCGTGACTTATAACGATCCGCCGCATCGCTTTGAGGCGGGAACGCCGCCGATCGTACAGGCGGTTGGCCTTGGTGCGGCCGTCAACTATGTGCAGAGAATTGGCCGCGAACGCATTCAAGCGCATGAGCTTGGTTTGACCCGCTACGCGCATGAGCGCATATCGCGCATGAATTCGCTGCGGATCTTTGGCCGTGCCAAAGCCAAGGGTGGTATCATTGCCTTCAACATGAATGGCGCCCATGCGCATGACGTCGCAACAGTGCTCGATCGGTGCGGCATCGCGGTGCGCGCCGGAACGCATTGCGCCCAGCCTCTGCTTTCCCGCTTTGGCGTCACCTCGACCTGCCGCGCTTCCTTCGCCCTCTACAATACCTTTGAGGAGGTCGACAGGCTGGCGGATGGACTGATCAAGGCCGAACGCTTATTTAGTTGATGAGGTGGCATAGATGACCGAAGTTCAACCGATCGAATCCCGGGACCTTGCCGGTGCGGCTGATTCGATGCCAAACGAGCCCGAGTGGCTCTTCGATCAATCTGTGCCGGAAGACGAACGCGAGCGCTTTTCAAACCATATCGCCGCGGCGCTGAAGACCGTGTTCGATCCCGAAATTCCATGTGACATTTACGAGCTTGGACTGATCTACAAGGTTGAGGTCGGCGCGGATCGCTTGGTCAGCATCGACATGACCTTGACGGCGCCGGGCTGCCCGGTTGCAAGCGAACTCATCCGCTCGGTCGAGACCGCGGTTGGCGCCGTCGCGGGCGTGCTCGACGTCAATGTATCGATGGTCTTCGCTCCGCCGTGGGATCAGAGTCGCATGTCGGACGAAGCCCGCGTCTCGCTCGATTTGTTTTGATCCCGTAAGGCTGGCTGATCTTCCCGCAATCGAAGGCCCCGGCCAAACGGCCGGGGCTTTAACGGTCTTGAGGGCTCTCGCCTAACGGTGCATTGCCTTGCGTTCGGGCCTCAGGCGTGGCTTGGCTCGATCGGTGCGGCTTCCTCGCTCGCTGTAGCCTCGGGCGCGGCTGTTGCCTCCGGAGCTGCCGCTTCAAGAGCAGCTGGTTCTGCCGGTGCGGCCTCAGGGGTAGTTGTCTCGCTCGCTGTAGCCTCGGGCGCGGCTGTTGCCTCCGGAGCTGCGGCCTCCTCCTTTGGCATCATCTCGGGAATAACTGTCTCTGTTACTGTGGCCTCGGCAGCAGCCGCCTCCGTTGCTACGGTTTCCGGAGCCGTGGCCTCTGCGGGTACGGCCTCCGGCACCGTGGTCGTCTCTTCGCTCGTGCTCATGGAAGGATCTCTTTGAAGGATAGCCGGCCGAAGCCGGCAATTGTATTGGGCATTAAAAATGGCCGCCGGAGCTCGAGCGGCAAGAGCCGGAACGCCGATGCCTTCAAATATTTTCAGAAAAGATCAACCGCACGGAATTTGATCCAATGAGCTGGCTCTGGCCTCATCCGTCACGGCTGCGACGTGACACCTTCTCCCGCGAGCGGGAGAAGGGGCGCCATCTCCGCCAGAATTGCTTCGGCGGCGGCACGCGGATCTCGCGCCCTTGTCACGGGCCGGCCGATGACGAGGTAGTCGGCTCCGGCGGCAATCGCGGCGGCGGGCGTCATGGTTCTTTTCTGGCCGCCTGCCTCCGTCGCCCCAGGCCGTATTCCCGGCACAACCAACAGCAGATCCTTGCCAAAACGCGCCCGCACCCCGCTCACCTCATGGGCGGAAAGGATCAGGCCATCGAGGCCAGCCTCGCGCGCTTGGGCCGCGCGGCGCGCGACAAGGTCCGCGACCCCATAAGCATAGCCAGCCTCGGCAAGATCTTGGTCGTCGTAGGACGTCAACACCGTTACGCCGAGGAGACGCAGCGATGAGCCCGCCACGCCGAGTTTCGCGGCCCGCATCGTCTGCGGATAGGCATGCACGGTCAAGAATTGCACGCCAAGTTTTGCAGCCTGGGCGCAGGTCCGGCTCACCGTCGTCCCAATATCGTGCAGTTTGAGATCGAGGAAGATATCCTTGCCGCTTTCGATCAAGTCCCGGGCGAGGCAGAGCCCGCCGCTTAAGGCCAGCTCAAATCCGATCTTGTAGAAGCCGATGCCATCGCCGAGCGTTGCAACCAAAGCCTCGGCTTCCTGCGGCGACTCGAAATCCAGAGCAATGATGAGCTTTTGGCGGGTGGCGGGCCTGCTCATTCAAAATAGTGCGAATTGCCGTCGTGAGACGCCTTGGGCGGAGCGTCAAAACCCAGCTCTTGCCATAATGCCTTTTGGCGAAGGGACCGCGGTTTTGCCTCGTTGCGAAGCCTTGCTTTGGCGGCGGCAAATTCCTTTAGCAAGTCGAAATGAACCTTTTCGGTTCCAACTTTGATCTTATCGAAAAATTCCTGCGCCGGGTTTGGCCGCTTGAGATTAAGCCCTAAATCCGCTCCGGTCTGGCGGCGGTAGACCCAAACCCGCGCCGGCGGCAGGTTCAACCAGACTGGAGACTGAGCTTCGACCTGAAAACCAAGCTCCAAAATATTGTCGCGCGGGATCGGCGCGAGAGGACTGTAGGTGAATTGGATAAACCGCCCGTCTTCGGGCATGCAATCCATCGCCTCGGCGAGGAGCGCCAGCCTTCGCGGCTCGGGTTTTAGCAGCAAGGGAAGGCTCGAGACGATCGCTGCGGGCGGGCGGCGTAGCCGGCCTTTCAATGTTTTCGACAACTGGTAGGCGTCGCCTTTGATGACATGAACGCCCGGAAATCGCCGCCTGAGAAGGCTGCAGAATCCTCCATCATACTCGACCAGAAAAAGCCGCTTAGGCGCAATCCCGCGCTTCAGAAGCGCCTCCGTGATCGCGCCTGTCCCTGGTCCAAGCTCGACGATTGGCCCCGCCTTGCGCGGATCGACATAGCGCGCCATCATCCGCGCCAAAAATGGTCCCGACGGGGAGACCGCGCCGGCAAGCCCTGGGTTGTCGAGCCAGGACATGAAGAAGCGCGCCTCGTCGGCGAGCCGCAGTTCGATAGGTGTTGCGGATTTCCTTGGGCGCGCGTTGCTCAGCGCAGATGGGCCCGCCAAGAGCGTTTCCTCCCTTAAGTTACGGCGAACGCCCGGCTCGAGAATTCGCCATTTATGGCGAGGGTTTAGAAAACACTAATTCAACGGGGCAGGCAAGCGGGGCTCATTCGCGCGGCTTGCTGGCCGCTCAATTTCTCAAAAAATCCTTCATTCTGGCAAGGAAGCCGGCGGATTCCGGATGCGTTTCCGTCGAGGAAAGCGCCTCGAATTCGGCGAGGAGTTCTCGTTGCCGCTTGGTGAGGCTTTGCGGTGTTTCCACCGTCACCTCGATATA
>JBPYDY010000125.1:0-4542 GCA_051986155.1 Methylocella sp. | reverse complement strand
CCGTTCCGCCCGGCTGCGCATTAAGCATCCGTCTTTTTGGCGCTTCGCGGCCGCGCCGCCGCGATTGCCATTCTTGCTTGACCTGCGGCCCTTTCGAGCGAGCAAACGAATTATCTATGCCCGCCAAGATGGCCTGCAGTACTCAAGCTTAGAAACTTAAACGGAAGGTTTCGGCAATAAACAAATTGCAACAATTTATTGCAGAAATTGAGTGGATATCCCGGATCTCGTAGACTTTGGCCAAAAAATGGCGTCCTGGTCCGCCCAAAAAGTAAGCATTCGTTAATAATTACGCTCCTGCGTCTGCGGAATGCTGACTTGAATACCCTCCAAGATCTTATCGACAAGCCTGGCCGGGAGGACGCGCGCAAGCCGCGCGAGGAAATAGAGCGCTTTCGGGAATGCTATGACCGATTTGCCCTTTTCGAGGCCGCGCCGGATAATCAGGGCGGCCCTCGCGTCGGTCATTTCGAGCGGTTTTATTGATTCTATACTTTCGTTCAACGGGGTCTTCACGAATCCAGGTATTATGAGGCTGACTTGAACGCCACGGGCGGCGAGACGTCCGCGGATGGATTCGCTATAGGCGTGAATCGCGGCCTTGGTTGCGCAATAACCGGGAGAATAGGGCAGGCCGCGGATTCCGGCAATCGAGCCGACAAGGGCAATCTGGCCCTTTCCGCGCGCACACATCGGAGCGATCAGGGGCTCGATCGTGTTAAAGACCCCGGTAAGGTTAATTCCCAAAATCGCGCGCAGGGCTGCCGGGTCCTCGGCAAGCTGAGTGAAAGTAAGGCCGGTCGTGATTCCCGCATTGGCAATCACGAGGTCGAACGGACGGCGCGTATCCTCTTGCTTGATCCATTGCGCCATGGCGACTTGATCGCGGACGTCCAAGAGCCCTGTGGCGGCATCGGCGCCCTGCGCCCTGGCAATCAAGGCCGTGCCTTCCAGCCGTTCGCGGTTGCGGCCGGTTAGCGACAAAGAGGTGCCAGGCTCGGCGTAGGCAAGGGCGAGCGCCCGCCCGATTCCGCTGGAGGCGCCGGTGATCAGGATCGATTTTGCCTGCATTTCAAGTCGCGCCGCAAGCTTGTTTACAAAGCACAGTCGCCTCGCCGACTATTGCCAGAGTGTCCCTCGGCGTTCGCGCGACTAAGCGCAGGACAAGCTCAGGGCGCGGGCCGGCACGCCTGCTCGCGACCCGGCCAAAGAGACGGATGCCTTCGCCTGCGAATACGGGATTGAGAAACTTGCAGCTTAGCCCTGCGATGAAAAGATCGGAGCGCCAGTCTCGAATGTAAGGCTCGACGCACGCGAGCATCAACAGGCCGTGGATAGGCGTGTCCGGGAGTCCGGCTGCCGTTGCCACATCGCGATCAAGGTGAAGCGGATTGTCGTCGCCGGAGACGAGCGCATATTGTTCGACCATCTTATGATCGAATGGCCCGAATTCCCGGGCAGGAATTTTATGGCCCACTTCTGGCAGGTGTGGCGCCCGGCTTCCCATTCCTGCAATCCTTATCCTACAGGTTTCATAGCCGGGACGATCCGCAATATTGTCTCGAGCCGCGCGCAGATCTCACCCTCCGGCGAAGCAATGGCCATCCGCAAGGTCAAGCGCGGGGGAGCGGGGCTGCGGCGCGCTTCGATGGTAAGAACGTAATCGGTCTCAATCTGTAGCGCCTGCTCATAGACAAAGCTTTGGGCCTCGTGAACGGGGATAAATCCGCTGCCGAGCGATCGGACGATCAAATCGCGAGCATCTGGCAGGGCGAGCCAGCGGGCGGGGAAGGTGAGGGGCACCTCGACGGGAAGCCGGCGGCCGCCTGTTGCGCGGAAAAACGCCGCCATATCCTGGGGCTCGATTCGCACCTTGACCGGCGGCAGCCGAACCGGGGCGTTGTCCGTGCATTCTGGTTCAACACCAACGCAGGCTGAGTCAATGGGCTCGGCTGCGCCTTTCATGCCGCCTCAGCGCGCCGAACGGCGAGACTTGCGTTTATGCCTCCGAAAGCGAAGGAATTGCTGAGAGCCGCTTGAATGCGCATGGGCCGGGCTTCGTTTGGAACCGGATCGACAGGGCACTTGGGGTCCACCCCGCGCCAATTAATCGTAGGCGGCGCAACGTTCTCACAGAGCGCGCCAATAGTCACGACAAGTTCGAGCGCGCCAGCCGCACCAAGCCCGTGCCCATGAATGGGCTTGGTCGAAGAAACCGGGAGTCGCCGGTTGCCGAAGACGAGCCCCAATGCCACGGATTCAGTAATATCGTTCGCGGTAGTGCCCGTCCCATGCGCGTTGACATAGTCAATTTCTTCCGCATCGAGGCCGGCATCGGCAAGCGTATTGCGCATGCAGGCAGCAGCGCCCTGGGCATCGGGCCGCACGGGATCCTTGGCATCGGTCGAGGTGCCATAGCCTGCAATTTCGACAATGGGCGTTGCGCCGCGCACCCTGGCACATTCGGCCTCTTCGAGGATGAAGACGGCCGCGCCCGCGCCAAGCACCATGCCGTTGCGGCCGTCAGAAAATGGCCGGCAAAAATCCGGCGTCAGAACCCGCAGGGCCTCCCACGCAAGCATCGCGCTGTTGGTGACGCAGTCTTCGGTTCCGCCGACAATAGCGCGGTCGACTGCTCCCGCGCGAATGAGTTGCAGCCCGATTCCGATTGCCTGCGTCGCCGAGGAGCATGCACTTGCGACCGCAAAGCATGGCCCGGTCGTGCCGTAGCGGATCGAAAGCTGGGTGGGACAGGCGCTTGGAATAAGGCGCGGAACGGTCAGCGGATCCGGACGGCCGTGCTCGACGATGGCGAGGTGAAGCCCGTTATCTAAGGTGTGCATGCCGCCGATCCCGGTTCCGATAATCGTCGCCGTGCGCGGGCCCATCGGCTTTGCTTGCGCCAGCCCCGCTTGGGCGATGGCCTCTTCGGCGGCCGCAAAAAGATATTGCGTGACCGGATCGCAAAAAGGCAGCTCCGCCGGCGTGACATGCGCCGCGGGATCGAAATCGCGCACCTGCGCGGCGATCTTGATGCGGCCGCGATAGGGGCGCGGGAATTGCGCCTTGCCGATACAGGACCGTCCGTCCCGCGCGGCGTGCCAGAGCGCGGGCGCGCCAAGTCCCGCGGCAGAAACGGCGCCCATCCCGGTGACGATGATTCGCCGCGCGTCACGCATCCGGCTTCGATTTTTCTTTTGTGATATGGCTAGTGATGGCGTTGATCAAATCGGCGACGTTTTTGGCGTCATGGAAGGGACCGTCCATCGGGATGTAGACGTCGAATTTTTCCTCGATGGCGGTGAGAATCATCACGATATCGATCGATTTCAGATCGAGGCTCTCGATCGTCGCGTCCAAAGTCGCCTTCTCGCGATCGACCATTCCTTCCTTGACGATGACGTCGATGATCTCGCCTGCAAGCTCGGGCTGGTCGAGGGCGGTTATGTCCACCTGTTGCTCCCTGCGATTGACAAACGGACGCCGAGGCCTTGGAAAGGACCGCTGGCAGCTTACCGCGGCCCAAGCTTGCAAGGCAACGCAAAAAGGGCTTGGGCCGACGCGGCCAGAACCTTAGGCCAAACGGGCGCGCCATGCCAGTGCCTTGGCCGGTGCGTCAACAGGGTAAAGCGCGCCGGCGCTTTGCTCGGGAATCCTCGGAAGAGGCAATCCTTATGGGATATCAAACCAATAACTGACCTCCTTTAAGTTCAACGAGTTAGCGAGTGGTTTGTGAAATTTGGTTTGGTCGGTTTGTAACTGCCGGGCAGCTTCGCCGTGCCTGAAGCGGCGAGCTTCCTATCGTGGAAGGCTTTTGTATAGAGTTGCACCATGGCGAGCGTCTTGTGGCCGGATGCTGCCATGAGTTCGTGCGCCGTGTTTCCGGCATTGGCGCGGCGGGTCATCCCCGCTTTTTTCAAGCCGTGCAGCCGGCAACGATCCAGGAGTCCGGCCTCGCGAGCCATTTCGCGAAGTCGGTCCCGAGCCCGGCTTTCGAACGTGGCTTGCCGTCGGCGGTGACAATAAAGGTTAGATGTTTTTTCGGCATGGCATCGATTGCGGCCATGAGTTGCGACGCGACGGGGATATCCACGTCTTTCGAACCGTGGGTTCGGGCGATGCGAATCCACGGCTGACCGTCTTCCTCATAAAGATGCTGAGGGCCGATCTGGACCACTTCGCCGCGGCGGGAGACGGTTTCAAGCGTGAATTCAAAAACCAACCTCTGTTGCGTTCCGTACGGCCAATAGGCGCGATATTGCGCGATCTCGGCGTCCGTCCAGCTATGGAGCCCTTTCGTGTCGGGCGTTTTTGGCAGCGGGACGAAGGCGGCCGGATTTTCTTCCAGCATTGCCGGCACGCCGTGCTCAAACAAGGCGCGGATAGTTTTGAGCCAATGCCGTTTCGTTGAAACCTTGTCGATTGCGGCGGAGATATTCGCGATGTGGCGCGGGCCCAGCGTAGCGAGGCGTTTTGCGCCATGCCGTTCGCGGAATCGCTCGATGACCAGGTGGCGGCCTTTGTGCGTTTCCCGGGTCAAAC
>JBPYDY010000124.1:0-11521 GCA_051986155.1 Methylocella sp. | reverse complement strand
GCAGATGATCGCAAATGGCGCGGACCGACGCCGCGGGCTTGCGGTTGATCCGGTATTTGCGTTGCGGCGGGAGATCCCGTTGCGGCTCGATTCCGGTGCCTAGCTGCACAGCGCCTTTCGGCGTTTCGATCTCGGCCGACACGGCAAAGCCGCCCCCGCCGCCGATGCGCGGGAATTCGGAGAGTTCGGCGCGGCGCAGCCCGCGTCCAGGCGAGAACAGCGATAAAGCTTCGAGCAAATTCGTCTTGCCCGCGCCATTCTCTCCGGTCAGCACGACAAGCCGCGCATCGATCGAAAGATCGAGCCTTGCATAAGAGCGGAAATCGGCAAGCATGAGCCGCCGGACCTTTACTTCGTCCGAAGCTTGCCCGGACAAAAGCGGTGCAGCCGCGTTTTCAGGCGTTTCGGTTTTGGTCAAAAAAGCTCCTCCGACGCGCGCCTCGCTTCGCCGCCGCGCCGTTAATGCTGTTCATATCGTTAGTAATAAATAAATATTAAGACCGAGCTTCGCGATCAGTTAGTTCTTCGAGAGCAGGCGCTCGAT
Source organism: Methylocella sp. (assembly GCA_051986155.1). Lineage (GTDB taxonomy): Bacteria > Pseudomonadota > Alphaproteobacteria > Rhizobiales > Beijerinckiaceae > Methylocapsa. Next base: position 10,977 of record JBPYDY010000124.1, on the reverse strand, counting down.
TAGCCGAATTCAGTTCAGCGGTATTTTACCTCACGAGCGCTAGCGGCCGCATTTTTGGCGGTCCTTTGCGGCATATGGAATAAACGGGACGCTAACGCTCGAAATGAGCCTCGCAAATCGATTGCGCGATGGGATCCGCCGGCGAGCGCAACTATATTCTCTCGATTTTCCATAAAGACGAAGGGATGCCGAGCCGATGAAAGCAACAATCCGCGTTGGCATCGGCGGCTGGACTTTTGAGCCATGGCGCGAGAGCTTTTATCCTAAGAATTTGCCGCAAAAGCAGGAGCTCGAGTATGCGAGCCGGCAGCTTACCTCGATTGAGATCAACGGCACCTATTATCGCACTCAGAAGGCTGAGAGCTTTGCGCGATGGCACGAGGAAACGCCCGATCGCTTCGTGTTCGCGCTCAAAGGCCCGAGATTCGCGATAAACCGGCGCATCCTTGCCGAAGCAGAAGCTTCAATCGAACGCTTTTTCTCAAGCGGCGTCATGAATCTCAAAGAGAAGCTCGGACCCATCAATTGGCAATTCCTGCCGACGAAGCGTTACGATGCGGCCGATTTCGAAGCCTTCCTGAAGCTCCTTCCGAGGAGCGTCGAAGGCCGCGAGATCCGCCACGCCGTAGAAGTTCGGCATGCGAGTTTCCGTAACAAGGAGTTTGTCGAAATGCTGCGGAGCTACGAAATTGGCGCGGTCTTCACCGACAAGGTCGAGTTTCCGCAAATTCCGGATCTCACATCGTCATTCGTCTACGCGCGGCTGCAGTGCGCGTCGGAAGACGAAGAAAGCGGCTATTCGGCGGAAGCGCTCGATCTGTGGGCGCAACGGGCCCGAACCTGGTCTCAGGGAACGATCCCAAATGGGCTCGAAGCCGTCGCGAGCCCAGGAAAGAAGCCACCGCGAGACATTTTGATTTACTTCATCGATGGCTTTAAGCCGAAAGCTCCTGCCGCTGCCATGGCGTTGATCAAAAGGCTCGGTTAGTGCCGCGGAGTTTCCGATTGTTTCCTATTGCGCAAGCGCAGAGACAAGTTCCCTGACATTATGGCGCATCATCTCGATGTAGGTGGCAGCGGGCCCATCGGCAGGCGAAAGCGCGTCGGAATAAAGCGCGCCGCCGATCTTTGCTCCGGTTTCCGCCGCGATCCGTTTGATCAATCTCGGGTCAGTTACGTTTTCGAGAAAGACGGCGGGGATTTTTTCTGCCCGGATCTGGCGAATGATCTTCGCCACGTCGCGGGCGCTCGCCTCGGTTTCGGTCGAAACGCCCTCGGGCGCGATGAAGCGAAATCCGTAAGCGGTACCGAAATAGCCGAAAGCGTCGTGCGTTGTGATGATTTGCCTCTTTTCAGGGGGAATTTTGGCGATCTCCGCAATAACCTCTTTTTCCAGCGCGTCGAGTTTGGCGAGATAATCCTTTGCATTGCCGTGATAGACGGTTTCGCCCTCGGGGTCTGCCGCAATCAGGCCGTCACGGATATTGGTGATATAGGTCTTTGCGTCCGCGATTGATTGCCACGCATGGGGATCTAATTCGATGCGCCCTTCCTCGCGCATCTCCTGGGGTTTCAGTCCTTTCGTTGCGACCACAACGGGCGCTGTGGTGCCAGAAGCCTTAATGAGGCGGTCGATCCAACCTTCCAAGCCGAGGCCGTTCACGACAATGAGACGCGCCGTGCCAAGCCGCTCCGCATCTGCCGGTTTGGGCTGGTAAACATGCGTGTCGCCATTCGGGCCAACGAACGTGGTGACATCAACCCGGCTGCCGCCAACATTTTGGACGAAATCGGCGAGAATGGAGAAAGTGGCGACGACCGGCAGTTTATCTACCGTTTGCGCGCGGCCACCAGGGCCACACGTGAGGATCAAAGCGAATGCTAAGTATGCGATAGTCTTTCGGGCGCACGCCATCGCTACCTCCCTTCCGGTACCCTTCAGCCCTCCAAATGCCGGCCAGGCCAAAAAAGCCGAATGAGTCCACCAGCCGGCCCGAAGACAAGCGCGAGCAGATAAAGAAGCCCCGCCAGCAACGTTATGAGCGGGCCGGAGGGCAACCCGGCGTGAAAAGAGATGACGAGACCGGCATAGCCCGCAAGAATTCCCTCCGCCGCCGCGAGCAGGATCATCGCGGACAGCTCTCTTGTGATCAGCCGTGCCGACGCCGCGGGCAGCATCATCATGCCGACAGCGAGAAGCGTGCCAAGCGCTTGAAATGCGCCGACAAGATTTAGGACGACAAGCGCCAAAAAAACGATCTGCACGCCGCCGCCAATCTTGCTGACAGAGCGCAAAAATTGGCTGTCGACGGTCTCCATAACCAAAGGTCTGTAAAGAACAGCAAGCACGGCAAGGGTTATGCTAGCAATCGCGGCAAGCAGAATGAGGGTTGCATCATCGAGCGCGAGCACGCTGCCAAAGAGCACATGCAATAGATCGATGTTCGAGCCGCGCAATGAAATGATGGTAACGCCAAGCGCGAGCGAGATGAGGTAGAATGCGGCAAGAGAAGCATCTTCGCGCAAAATTGTTGTGCGGGCGACGACCGCCGAGACAATGGCGACGATGAGGCCCGCCATCAAGCCGCCGATGGTCATTGGCCCAAGCGACAGCCCAGCGGCAAAATAGCCGAGCGCCGCGCCAGGCAAGATCGCGTGCCCCATCGCGTCGCCGGTCAGCGACATGCGGCGCAAGATCAAGAACACGCCGAGCGGAGGACCGGCGACAGCAAGCGCAATCGCGCCGGCAAGCGCCCGGCGCATGAAAGCGAATTCCGTGAAAGGCATAATCAAGATTTCATGCAACGCCAAAGGCCTGCTCCAGGGCGAAAGAATTCGAGCCGCGGGAGAAAATTATGCTGCTCGTGCACATGCTTGTGCGCGCCTGTCAAAGGCCTCGACCATGTCGCGCGCTTTGCTCAAATTCTCTTCGGTCAAGACGGCACCGGTTTTGCCCTTAGCGATTTGCTCCCGCGCCAGCAGCAGGGTCTGTGGAAAATGCGCGCGCACGAGATCGAGGTCGTGCGATACGACAAGCACCGTGCGTTTCTCCCCGTGCCAGCGCGCCACAAGGGCAAGAAGATCGGAGACGGTTCTGGAATCCAGGGCGGTAAAGGGCTCATCGAGCAGGATCACCGAGGCATTCTGCATCAGCAGCCGGGCAAAGAGCATGCGCTGCAATTGGCCGCCGGAGAGGGAGGCGATTGGGCGGGCTTCGAAACCGTCGAGGCCCACCGCGTCGACCGCCGAGGAGATCGCCGTGGCATCCCGCCTTGTCATACCGCCAAACGCGCCGCGCCGCTTCCAAAGACCCATGGCAACGATATCGAATACATTGACGGGAAAATTCTTGTCGATCTCGGCCGCCTGGGGGAGGTAGGCAATGTCACGGGAGTCCGAGCCGGGCGAAGCGATCGCGCCGGCAAGAGGGGGAAGCGTACCCGCGATCCCCTTGAGCAAGGTGGACTTGCCGGCTCCGTTCGGGCCGCAGATCGCCAGCAATGCGCCGCGCTCAACGTCGCCGTTGAGGTGATGCACGGCGGGATGGCGGTCGTAGCCGAGCGTGACATTGCAGAATGTGATCGCGGTATCGTTCAAGGCCAGGCTCGGAATTGCATCGCTAACGCGCTCAGCTCAGGGCCCAGAAAACCACCCCCCACAAGCCTGCGATTGCGATCGAGGCGAGGCCAAGCCGCGCGAAGGCGGAAAGCCGGAGCAAAGAGAAGCCTTGCGGCGAGAGATCGGCCGCCGTTTCCGCGCGGGCTGCGTCCACAGTTCTTTCCCATCGATAAAGCGGCGATAGGTTATAACGTTGTAGCCGCCGGTTGACAAGATTTGCCTCGCTGGCGCGTCGCGCCTTGAGCTATTGCTTGGCAAGTGACGCTTTTTGGCGCAGCATCCTAGCGCCGAACGCTATTTGCGATTATTTTCCGGGCATGACGCGTGCGCCGAAACGGACGCCCCTTGCCCGGGCGTCTCGTGAGCTGCTCTATGTTGTCCTTGCCTTCGCATTTGGTCTGGCGGCACTTGCAGGCCTGGTCTACGCTTTCATGCCAGGGCGGGATGTCACTAGTTCGCTGGCGCTTGGAAGTTCATTCACGATGGTCGGAGGTGACGGGCGCACCGTGACAAGCGCGGACCTCTCCGGCCGGCCCTATCTCGTGTTTTTTGGCTATACGCATTGCCCGGACCTTTGCCCGACGACGCTGTCGGATATTTCCGCCGTGTTCAAGGTGCTCGGGCCCGACAGAAAAATCGCCGCCGTGTTCGTCACCGTCGATCCGGAGCGCGACACGGCAGAGGTGATGAAAACCTATCTTGAAAGCTTCGATGCCCGAATCGTCGGCCTAACGGGAGATCCGCCCAAGACCGACGCCATCGCCAGGGCCTTTCGCGTCTACGCCAAGAAAGTTCTTGGGGCTTCGGCAGGCGATTACTCGGTCGACCACACCGGGGCCGTGTATTTGATGGACAAGCGGGGCAAATTCGTTCGCGTGTTCGATCTCCAAAGATCGCCGGAACAGGCCGCACGCGAACTCGAAGCCTATTTTTAGGGGTAGCAACAAATCCCTTTCTGGCACGCCTAAGCGATCGCTGCCTTACGGTTGCCACTCATCAGCAGCCGTGCTGCTACGGCGCTTGCGGTGGCCGTAGCTTCTGCGCGCCTCGTAACCGGCCGCGGTGTGATGTCGGCTTCATGCCGGTTCATTCCGGATCGGGCTCTCGCGGAACCAGGGGGCTGGGCAATCCCAGGCCGCAGTTTTTCCATTTCAGATCTTTGTGATCCATTGGCGCGAGCCAGGGATTTGAGGCTCGAAATGGAACGATTTTTCTGGGCGCGGGTTTGCGAGTGAATTCCAGCTCCCGGTGGGAAGCGCTCGGAATCTAAATCTGAACTAGGAGAACGCGATGAAACGAGTCACCGTTTATCTCGTGCTGGCAACGCTCGCAGCGGTGTTGTTCGCAACCAGTCCGGCTGCTGCTAGGCAGCACCATCGGTATCATCGGTACTATAGCGGTTACTATGGGACCACGCATCCTTATCGCTGGTCTGCTCCTGTCCGTTATAGCGCTTGGCGAAATTATGGAACTTGGAACAATTGGAACTATCCGTACAACTACACCGCATGGAACTATCCGTACAATTGGAACGCATGGAATGGTTGGGGCACTCCCGCTGGGGGTTGGCATCTATAGTGGCCGCGCCGTTCCAGGTCGCGGGCGCCGCCGCGGCTGCGCCGCTTCAGCTTGCGGGCGCCGCGGTGACCGCGCCGTTCGCGGTGGCGGCCAACGCGACGGCACCTATCGTGACCGGGCGTAGCGTTGCGGTCGGGCCTTACTATGTGAGGCACACATACTGGACGCGGCATGCGCGTTACATTCGGCCTGGTATCATGACTGGCCGGAGCGTGGCAGTCATTCACCCTGTGCGCCACGGCCGCAGCGCATGGGTGTGCGAGAGACGCTGAGGCCTGTTTGCCGTTATAGTTCTCGACAACCGTTACAACTCAGCGATGGCCGGGCGCAGAGACCGGCCATTGCGCTCTTCCTCGGCCTGTGCCGAGCGGCGCGCGCGTGGCCCGAGGGGCAAACAAAACCGTGCAGAAGGAAATCACGCGGCCGCCACTGCTTCCTGGCGTGAACCGTCAGGATTTACGATCACCAATAAAACCCGATCGGGAAATATTTGAGGTAAAGTGTGGCGTAGGTTCCGTGCCTGGCGAGCGCCGCGAGCGCATAATCGAGGGCCTGCCGGACCTGCAAATTGCCTTTTTTCACGGCAATTCCGACGCCTTCGCCAAAGAGATTAGTGTCAAAGAAAGGGCCGCCGCGAAAGCGGCAGCAGTTTTGGCCGGCGGGGCTCGCAAGCCAGAGGCTCAGCGATATTCCATCGCCAAAGATCGTGTCTACGCTGCCATCGGCAAGCGCATCGCGCAGCTGCTGCTGGGTTTCATAGGACTTGCGAATCGTATCGGGAAAATACGTTTCGAGATAGGCCTCGTGGGCGCTGCGCGCCTGAACGCCCACCGTTTTACCGCGCAGGCTTTCGGGGGTGGCCAATGCGTTCTCGAGCTCCGCTTTCGAAACGAATCGTGCCGGCGTGGTGTAATAGGGGCTTGAAAAATCGAGCTTGGCGCGCGACTGTGGATCGATGCGGATTGCCGCAATCAACGCGTCGCCTTGACCCTCGTTCAACGCATCGACGAGGGTATCGAAGCGGCGTGCCTGGATCGTGCAAGTGATACTGAGCTCCTCGCAAATTGCCCGCGCAAGGTCGACGTCAAACCCAGACAGACGATTGTCGGGCAGAGCAAAATGGAACGGCGGGTAATCGTCCTCGGTTAAGAAGCGAAGGCTTCGCACTTCATTCAGATCAGGCTTGGCAGGACGGGCTCGCGGATCCCAAAAGCTTGGCACGAACACGCCGTTTGCGGCCCCTGCCGGCTGCAGAGCCGCGAGGAGCAAGGCAGCGAAACCAGCCAGGCCAAGCCCACATTTCCGGCAGGAACCGTTGACTCTCACGCAGATTTCCTCATGGTTTGGGATGCGTCAGCAGCGGGAAACGAACGGTCCGCTAATGTTAAATTAAATGTTAAATTATTTGGCGGGGAGCGCAATCGGGAATAGGAAACCAACCGGACTAAAAGTCCTTGCGGCGTGCGGGTACGCGATGAGGCATAATCGTCTGACCGATCACCGACACGAAGGATAGGCGAAACTTGCTGATCGACGATATTGTTTCACCCCTGTGCGAATATGAGGAGGGTAGTTGCGGCCCGCAAATGCAGGAGCTTGCCTGCCTTCCGGTTTTCCTTTCTCTGCCCGGCAAACGCGTGGTTCTTTCTGGTGGCTCGAATGCCTTGCTTTGGAAGGCCGAGCTTTGCCAAGCGGCAGGGGCGGAGCTTGAAATCTTTGGTTCGGCGCCTTGCGCCGGGTTGGTTGCCCTCGCAAATAGCTCGGCGCCGGTTACGCTTGTCTTGCGGAACATCGCGCCAAATGACCTCCATGGCGCCGCTCTTGCTATCGCCGAGGCAAAGAGTGATGCCGAGGCTGCAGAGTTTCAGAGCCTCGCGCGCGCCGCTGGGGTGCCGGTCAACGTCATCGACAAGCCTTCTTTTTCCGACCTTCAGTTCGGGGCGATCGTCGACCGCTCGCCGCTGATCATTGGTATCTCGACCAACGGCGGCGCACCGGTTCTTGCTCAGGCGCTGCGTGGCCGGCTCGAAGCCCTGCTTCCGCGCGAGCTTAAATATTGGGCGCAAAGGGCGAAAGCTTGGCGGAATACACTTCAGGGGTTCGATATCCCGCCAAAGATGCGCCGCCAATTTTGGGAGCTATTTGCCCGCAGCGCGCTTTCGGGACGCCACGCACCGCAGGAGCGGGATCTTGCGGCCCTTTTGGCTGAGGTGGAGCGCACCGCGCCGCCCGAGGGATCGGTCGCTTTGGTCGGGGCTGGTCCCGGCGATCCAGAGCTTTTGACGCTCAAAGCCGTGCGCACGCTGCAGTCCGCCGATGTTGTTCTCTACGACGATCTCGTCGCGCCCGCCGTGGTGGAAATGAGCCGGCGGGAGGCAGAAAAAATCTACGTTGGCAAGCGCGGCCACAAGCCGTCCTGCCGCCAGGATCACATCGTGTCGCTGATGGTCTCGCTAGCGTCGCAAGGCAAGAGGGTCGTGCGGCTTAAGGGCGGGGATCCGATGATTTTTGGCCGCGCCACAGAGGAAATTTCTGCCTTGCGCGCGGAGGGCATTGCTGTCGAGATAGTCCCAGGGGTCACGGCGGCGCTCGGCGCGGCCGCAAGGCTCCAACTGTCCTTGACCGAGCGCAATAAGGCAAGGCGGCTGCAATTCATCACTGCTCATGCACATGACGGCAAACTCCCCAGCGACATCGACTGGCAAGCGCTGTGCGATCCAAAGGCGTCGACGGTCGTTTATATGGGGGTAAAGACTCTCGAGCCCTTGGCCAGACGCTTGCTCGCACATGGCATGGATTCTGCCACGCCGGTTCTCGTGGTCGAGCGAGCGACCTGCCCGGACGAGCGCCAGATTGTTGGCACAATCGGAACCATCTCAACCAAGGTGGCAGCCGCGGCTCCGGCTGGGCCCTGCGTCATACTTATTGGCGATGTTTTCGCCGATGCCTTGTATTTGCCGCGAACGCAGGCCAAGCTCGAAACGAGGCCGCGGGTGCTGGCGCACTAAGGCGCAACTCCTCAGCGGGATCAGCGTTACTCTCGACCTTGCATAAGTGTCGGGGAGGTTTAGATGCGCCGTTTTGTCTTCGCAGCATTTATCGGAAGCGTGGCTGTGATTGCCGTGGGCCTTATCGCGTATTACTATTTCGAACGCCCAACCATCCTTCGCGTCGCGGTTCCTCGTGATAGCGACGATCAGGCGATCTTCGCGGCCGCCACACGGAGGCTCGCCGAGGCTCGCGAAGCAATCCACCTCAATTTGGTCCCAGCCGAAAACTTGACGCAATCTGCGCGCGCTCTCGAGGATGGCCGCGCGGATCTCGCCGTCGTGCGCAGTGATCTCTCGATGCCGCAAAATGGCCAGACGGTTTTAATTATGCGGCACGACGCGCTTCTGTTCTTGGCGCCCTCGCAGAGCGGGATCCACGAGATCGACGAGCTGCGGGGCCATAAGCTCGGCATCCTCCAGTCCCTGCCGGCCGGAAAGGCCGATAACCGGCCGCTCTTAGAGGCGACGCTTACGCAATATGACGTTCCCCTCGACTCTGTTCAGGAGATTGACCTGACGATTGCCGAGGTGGCCCGGGCCGTGCAAGAGAAAAAGATCGACGCGCTCTTTGCGGTCGGTGTGCCGGGCTCAGATGGGTTGAACGACGCTGTCAATGCGGTAGCAAGTGTCGACGCCGACCAGCCGGTTTTCCTTCCGATTGCCGAAGCCAAAGCGGTTGCGCAGCGCTCGCCTGCGTTTGAGGGCGTTGAGGTGGTGCGCGGTGCGTTTGGCGGTGCTCAACCGAAGCCTGCGGCGGATTTTGAGACCCTCGGCGTGAGCACGAGGCTCGTCGCGCGCAACAGTCTTGCCAATGGAGTCGCAGGCGCGGTGGCACGGCTCATGCTGGCTGCGCGTCCCGCCATTGCGGCGGCGGTTCCAATCGCGAACCGGATCGAGGCGCCGGCTTCAGACAAGGGCGCCGCTCTTCCGGTCCACCCCGGTGTTCTTGCTTTTCTGGATGATGAGGAAGAGAGCTTTTTGGATCAATATTCCGATGCGTTTTATATCGGCGCAATGTGTCTTAGCGTGCTCGGCACCGCCGTGGCGGCGGCCGTGGCACGATGGAAGAGCCAATCTGCCCCGGACACAGACCGAATCCTGCGCCGCTTGATCGAACTTATCCGGGAGGCGCGAAGCGCAAGACATACCGATGCGCTTGATTATTGGGAGCGAGAAGCTGACGAGCTCTTGGAGCTGACGCTTGCGCTTGATATGGGCCATGGCCTGAGCCCCAATCGCGTCGCCGCCATTGACTTGGCGTTAAACCAGTTGCGTCTTGTCATCTCCGAGCACAGGCAACGATTGGCCGCGCCGGTCCGCGCCCATTTCATCCCCCGCGTCGTCAACGACTAGACACGCCTTGGCATCTGGCTCCCAATTCGCTCGGGTTTTCGCAGCGAGAGCGACGCCGCGCCCCACTTTCGGCATCCGTTGGGGAAAAGCCTGACCGCTTTCGCTCCGGGTCGCTCCTTACGGCTCGAAATCCCCCGCCCGCGGCAGCCTTGAGGCGCTCATTTTATTATTATATCGTAATTCACAGTTTATACTCGCTTATATTATTTTTTATGTCCTGAATAAATAGAAGATACTTTTGGCGCGTTCCGTTAGGACTTGCTCGAATCGGTTAAAACCGGTTAAATTTGAAATGCTTCATTTCCGCTTGGCGGAGTAGCCGTCAAAGATCATTCCTGCTCCATGCGGCTTTCCTCCCTCAATGGGGATTCGTTGCTGCTACCTTAAGAGTAGAGCGATGATACAGAGAGGCAGGCAATTTTTTGCCACCCTCGATGGCATTCGGGGCATCGCCGCGATCATGGTCGTTGCGTTCCATGCGGCACCGCTATTCGGCAAGGGGATAGCCCAGGAACAATTTCTCGCCGTCGATATTTTTTTGTTCTAAGCGGGGCTGTCGTTGCCAATGCTTACGAACACCGCCTTCGATCCGGACTTTCTGTTCTGAGTTTTGCAAAACTACGGCTAATCCGTCTTTATCCGCTTTATATTCTTGGAACAGCGATTAGACTGACTGCAATCGGGGCTGGTGTAATTCTGGTTAGCGCCGATTCGGCCGGAAATGGGCTTCAGCTCGCCGCGCCCCTCTTATTCGCACTGCTGTTGCTGCCTGATCCGTTTGGCGCCTTGGTATTTCCATTCAATCCGCCTGCCTGGTCGCTGTTCTTTGAACTCGCCGGAAACATTGCCTACGCTTCCGTTTTGCGCTTTCTGACCTGCCGCGTCTTGGATGGCCGTTTCCGCGCTCGGTCTGGCGGCGATCCTGCATTTCGGCCCCGAGCACGATCTCCATGTGGGTTGGATCGCCGAAAACCTGTCGGGCGGCTTCTGTCGTGTCGGCTATTCTTTTTTCGCGGGCGTTCTGCTTTATCGCTTGTTCGCATCGCGCAACACCCCAAGGACGGAAGGGCGCCGGGCGTTCGTGTCATGGATAATCTTGGGCCTCGTGGCGATATTGCTCGGTGCCAAGCCTCAGACCTCGATTCGACCCTATTACGAATTTGCCGCTGTGATTCTTCTGTTTCCGGCGATCATCTATTGTGCTCTTTTGTTCGAACCGGCTGGGGCTGGCAGGCGGGTCTGCAAGTTTCTGGGGGCGGCGTCTTATGCGATTTACGCGATTCATGTGCCGCTCTACTGATTTTGGGGATGACCACGAGAATGCTCCACGTTCCGGCAAAAAGCGGGGCTCCGTGGGCGGGCTTATTCTTCGTAGGCT
>JBPYDY010000123.1:0-2461 GCA_051986155.1 Methylocella sp. | reverse complement strand
CCCCGGCGATGCGGCCGGAAAAAACACGTGACACGCCGCGTAGCCGGAGATAATCTTGAGTCACCGCTTTCATCCCTTGCAACGATAACAGGCAGACACTCCAAAACTCTCTGCGGCAACGTGATCCTAGCAGAGGCCGCAACGGAAAATTCCGATAAGCGGTCGGAGCGGAACCGAAAATGAGTTCGACCGCGGAGGCGTCATCCTTGGTTCGCCGTCTCGCGCTTCCCGCGCCGCCATTTCGAGAGCGCACCGTGTTCTGAAAACATGGACATGGAATCGTGTGCGTGATGTTTGGCACGCGGACCCGCGGATCAGAGTGTCCGCTGAGCAATTGGATCAGCTGCGCAAATTAGTATGGGAGCGAAAATATAGTCGGCGGAAGGGTGCGGCCTGGGATGACACGCTCGGGTTCATAGAACGGGTTGCGGCGATTGAGGCCGAGCTGCGGGAATTGCGGGCTCTCATTTCTCTCTTGCCCGACAAATCTCTCTTGCCCGACAAAAGCTTCGGCTGGCCGCCACTTGGCGTTGGCCGAGCGGCGCAAGACCATGGCGCTGCGCCGTTTTTCCCCGGCAAGCAGGACGGGGCGGAGAGGCGAGAGGTGGCGCCGCATCCTCTTGAACCTGTCAAACGCGGCGCTGGCGTCGTGACGTTCAACCCAAGGAACTCAGCTGCGGAAGACACCGAGGGGGACGCCTTTATCGACTATCGGAAGTGCTCGATCAGAAACTCGAGGATCCGGAAGAGCGCAGCTCGGGTGGGACGGGCGTTGCGCGGGAAAATCAATTGATCGCATAGCGGCCAAAAGGCGTGCCTGAACTTTGAACTCGAGGATCAAACACCGCCGGAGGCGGCGGCAGTTCGTATCGTCGTTGAACTTCAATGCTTAGATAGGCTCGCGTTGGCCATGCGATGAATGGGAAGCCGAGCGATGCGAGACCCACCAAGCTGCTCCCGGGCGCACAGAGCATCTGCTGCATCCTAAGTTTTGGCTCGCAAGTGTTGTGCGCTCCTCAAAACTTTTCTATACGCCGTCCGAAGCCGAGGTCACGAGAGCGCGGCGGATCATGAACGCGATGGCCGAGGCGGCGAGGGCCGGGAGAGGCGCGGTGTCGCTCAATGGCCGGATGATTGACATCGCCAGCATCCGCATGGCCGAGGCGCTCCTTGAAAAAAGCCGACGCGATCGGCGCATCTTGAGCGGCGCATTTTCTGCAGCCCCGCATGCGGCCGCTATTGCTGGAGCTGGCATACAACGGCGGCGAGGTGAGTCTGCCTGTAGCGACCGCCGCAGCCTACAACCTCATTCGTATCCCGAAAATTCTGGCGCTGCGGACGGCGCGCCGCAAGCGACGACCTGTTAGTGCAGCCCAACGGCTACCATCCTCTTGGCGTGGAAAATGAAGTGGCTACCGAGACAGGCATGCGGCGACGTTCACGGCCTATCCTCGCTGCGCTCTCGTCGCGTATACTAAAAAATTACCCTAAGAAATCAAAAACGCGAGCCATAGGGCATCCGCAAGGGCGCCTGCCGCAAGGAATGGGCAATGGCGCGCGCCGGCGGCAGGTGCCGTAGTCCGCCTGCACGCGGGCCTTCTACGAACGCCCTTGACGACTTGCGAATTACGGCTAAGGCCGAGGTTGTTCGCTTTTCCGGCGGCAAGCTCGGCGCCAGCGATTCACCCTACGATCGAGGTTGTTCCGCCCGCAATCCATCGCCCGGTACGCGAACGCGTACTATGAGCACGCATTTGCCGCTGGCATCTTTAACCGGCGATCTGGAAAACGACCAAAGGAGCGCAGGGCAACCGGCATTTTCCAGAAGCGTAACCTGGAGAACGTCCGTGATTCACCTTGTAACCGCCGAAAACGATCATCATTATCGCAACGAGATGGACCAAGCCTATCGCTTGCGGCACCAAGTGTTTGTCGAGGAATTGGGCTGGAAAAACCTCAGCAAGCCAGACGGCCGGGAGAAGGACCAATTCGATACCAAACATGCCGTAAATATGCTTTGCATCGAAGGCGGGAAAGTCCTTGGCTATCAAAGGCTGCTGCCTACTGTTCGCCCTCACCTGCTGTCCGAAATTATGCCTGAGCTTTGCGACCTTGAGCGCCCGGTGGGCGCTCACATCTGGGAAATTTCGCGCCATTGCGTGGCGCCGGCTCACCGGTCCGGCGGGCGATTCGCCAATCCGATTGCCAATGCACTTGGAACGGCTTTGGTCGAATGGGGCCTCGAATGCGGCATCTCGAAGTATCTCATTGAGATTGAACCGATGGCCATTGTCCCTTTGATTCAGCTGCATTTCCAGCCGATGCCGCTTGGCTTGCCAAAGACCGTCAACGGCAAGGATGTTATGGCGATCACATTAACTTTCGACGGCCGGACGCTTGAACGGTTGCGGGAAATGCGCGGCAACCGCCGCCGGGCGCTCGTCGAGACTATGGAGCGGCC